>NZ_JBEPXO010000017.1:0-46576 GCF_041641895.1 Salinigranum sp.
ATGGTGGCGAACGAGCTGCTCATCGGCGACCCGCTCGCGTTCACCACCGACGGACTCCGGTACGTCGGCCTCGGCGCCGCCTTCGGTATCGTCACGGCGCTCGTCGCGGGGCTGTACCCCGCGTGGAAGGCGGCCAACAAGCGGCCGGTGGAGGCGCTGGACTGATGACCGTCGACGGCACGAGCGGGGGTGACGCGGGATGAACTGGCTGTCCCGTCTGGCCGGCCGGTTCCCACGACTCGTCATCGCCCGCCGGAACGTCTCGCGTGCGAAGGTCCGGTCGGCGCTCGCTGCGGCGGCGATACTCATCGGCGTGGTTGCCATCGGGACCATCGGAGCGGGGGGCGCGGCGTTCAAGCAGAGCCAACTCGACCGCGTCCAGAGCCAGGGCGCGACGAACGTCTTCGTCTCGCCCGGCCCCGACAAAGCTGAGGACTCCTTCGACCGCGAGGACCTCCTCGCCATCGAGGAAACCGTCGGCCCCGCGGGCGTCGTCGCGACGAAGGAACAGTCGATGGAGTTCGTCGAGCGCGCGGGCCGCCGCGAGAGCGTGTCCGTCACGTATCTCGACGACCCGCGCGTCCAGTACGAAATCGGGGCCGGCGAGTTCCCGACGAACTGGCGCGAGCGGGCGGTCGTCTCCGACGAGTTCGCGGCGGAACACGGGATTCGGCCGGGCGACCGGCTGAAGCTGGTGGCGTCGTCGGGCGACGGCGCGAACGCGACCGAGACCGAACGCGCGTACCGCGTGGTGGCCGTCCTCGAACCGACGGAGTCGTTCGGGGTCAGCGAGGTGTTCCTCCCCATCGAGGAGGCGGAGAACCGCCGCTACGAGCAGGTCCGCGTCACGACCGAGTCGGTCGAGCGGGCCGAGAGCGTCGCCGTCGCGCTCCGCGAGCGGTTCAACGGGCGGAAGGACCGCCTCCTGGTGTTCGAACTCACGTCGCTCGTCCGGCTGTTCAAATCCATCGTCAACGGCATCAACGTCTTCCTCGTCGGGCTAGGCGGCATCTCGCTGCTGGTGGCCGGCGTCTCCATCACGAACACGATGCTCATGGCCGTCATCAAACGCCGCGAAGAGATCGGTGTCCTGCGGTCCGTAGGCTACCGGAGACGCGACATCGTCGAGATTCTCCTGGCCGAGGCCGCTCTCCTCGGTGCCATCGGTGCGGGCGGCGGCCTCGTCGTCGCGCTCGCGGCCACGATGGTGGCGAACGCGGTGTTCCTCGGCGACCCGCTGGCGTTCAGCCCCGCCGCGGTCGGTTACCTCGTCGGAGCGGTGGCGTTCGGCGTGGGGACGAGCCTCGTCGCCGGCGCCTACCCCGCGTGGCGGGCGGCGAACGAACGACCCGTGGAGGCGCTGCGCGGCTAACCCGTGTCCGGCGGACCGCGAGGGGGAGCGGTCGACGGACCCGGTCGCCTCACGCCGCGAGCGTCTCCCGCACGTCCTCGGCCGTCTCGCGTTCGGCGAACGTCACCCGAAGCCGACCGTCCCACTCGCCGGCCGCGATGGCCTCGGCGAGTCCGGGCGCGACGCCGAACCGACTGACCTGCTCGCCGTCGTGGACCGCGACCACCTCGAACGCGTCGGGGTCGTCGCTTACGCCGGTCGCGCGGAACGTCTCGCTCACGGCCGCCGTCTCGTCGTCTGTCAGCGTCAGCGGAACATCGTAGGCGTCGCGGACCGCTCCGACCGACGCGACGCCGTCCGCGTCGAAGAGGGTCCGCTCTGTCTCGGGTCCCGACAACCGCATCTCGAAGTCGGCGTCGGACTCGGTCTGGGTCGAGCGTGTCGAGACTGGCGTCGACGTCTGTTCCACCCCACCGCCGAGGCCGGTCGAACAGCCGGCGATGACGGCGACGCCGGCAGTGCCCGACGCTCGCAGGAGGGCTCGTCTGGAGGGCTGCATACTCTCCCGTTCCCGGCCGAGAGTCGAATACGTTGGGGCCGACCCACGTTCGCCGTCCGGGGTCGGCCGCCGTGATGCGGCGCTACTCGTCGACGAGCGTCCGCCGCAACTCGTCGACGCCGGTGACGACGTCGTCGGCCCCTGTCAGGTCGGCGTCGTCGCCGTCGCCACGGAACCCGACCGTGTAGAGGCCGGCGGCCGCTGCGGCCTGCACGCCGGACGCCGAGTCCTCGACGGCGACGCAGCGGTCGGGTTCGACGTCTATCTCCGCGGCGCCCCGTTCGTAGATGTCCGGCGCCGGCTTCCCCCGGTCGACGTCGTCCGCACTGACGACCGCATCGAAGTGCGCCAGCAGGTCGAACCGGTCGTCCACGAGGGCGATCCAGTCGTGCGGCGACGACGTGGTCAGCGCGAGCGGGACGTCTCTCTCCCGGAGCGCGGCCAACAGGTCGTGCGCACCCGTGAGCAGTCGGGCCTGCTCGCCGTAGATACGTTCGCCGGCCTCCTCGAACAGCCGCTCGAACGCCGCCCGGGAGACGGCGACGTCGTACTCGGCGACCAGGTCGTCGTACACCTCGCGGTAGTTCCGACCGGTGATGGCCGACACCGGGATGTCGTCGTCCGGGGCGGTCGTGGGCAGGATGTGGGTGCGCTGTTCGTCGACCCAGAACGCCTCGGACTGGACGAGCACGCCGTCCATGTCGAAGCAGACGCCGTCGTACTCGAGCAAATCTCGCATTCGTCTGTCGGGTCGTCGGCGGGAGAGTTGGCTCTTTCGGGTGACGCACGGACGAGTTATCGCCCGTTCGGGCAGGTCAAGCACCCCGGATGACGTTCGTCACCCCGACCGTCTCGGCGACGACCCAGGCGACGAACACGAGGTACGCGAAGAGCAGGGTGTACGCCTCCAGGGTGGTTATCGAGAGGTCGGTCCGCAGGAACGCGAACAGCAGGACGGTGGCGAACGTCAAAACGCCCAGCATCGGGACGGCGACGGCGAAGTCGATGGGGACGCTCCCGACGATGAGCACGCCCACCGGAATCGCCACGAGCAGGTCGAACGTGTTCGACCCGAGGACGTTGCCGAGGCTGGTGACCCCCTTGTTCGCCTGCGCCGACCGGACGCTCACCAGCGTGTCGGGTAGGCTGGTCGCCGCCGCGATGATGGTCACGCCGGCGAGGAACTCGGGGATGCCGAACGCCGCGTTGAGCACTTCGACTCCGCCCACCAACTGTTCGACGGCGAGGAGGATGACGACCAGGCTCGCGGCGAGTTTGCCCCACTCGCGGCCCACCGCAACCCCGTCGTCCACCTCGGCGACGTGGTCCGCGACGTCCTGCCACTGGATGAACAGGTAGAGGCCGTAGAGGCCGAGCGGCAGCAACGCGAGGGGACGCGTGAGTTCCCCTCTGAGTGCCGGCCCGTCGGGCACGGGGAGGTAGATGACCGCGAGCGAGAACGTGACGACGACGGCCGAGACGGCGATCATGTAGAACTGCGCCTCCTTGTACACGAGGGTCCGGTTGGTCTCGAGTTCACCGTCGGTGGCCATGCCCGACAGCGCCGGAATCACGAGGATGTTGAAGATGGCCGAGCCGACGATGGCGCCAACGCCCATGTTGAACGTCCCCGCGAGGGCGGTGAAGACCACGCTCGCGAGTTCCGGAAAGCTCGACCCGACGGCCACCACCACAGACCCCTGCACGACTGCAGGGAGACCGTAGTACGCCGAGAGCCGCTCGGCCGAGGACTCGAGCCACCCGCTGCCGACCCAGATGAACCCCGTCGCGACGACGATGACGAGCACGGCGGCGAGAGGCGTGTCGGGGACCACTCCGTCGAGGACCATCGTACGTGTCTGCTCCGCCATGCGCCCCTTAACGGTTCTGGAAGCGAACCGACGCGACGATTCGCCGGTCACCCGCTACTCGGAGTGGGCGTCGACGGCCGCCCGACTCGCCATCGTCTTTCGATAGTTCTACTCGTACAACTCACCCGAGTATCGGAGCAGAATTGGACAAATTTCACGACTGAGAACGAAAATTAGCGCCCTATGGAAACAAAATCATTTCTGATTTCAGTTCGAAGAACAGTAATCCAAACACTTCTATACAGAGGGACGACAGAACCGACCGCATCTGTCGGTCGAATCGGGTGAGTGGTGGGTCGGGCCGACCGAGAGGCACGGGTGCCTCGGTGGCTTGCCGCACCCGAAGGCTTGAAGAGACTCTTGTCACTAGCTGACACATGGCGCAGACAGCCGACGCTGGAGGGTTCAGTATCGACGCCGACTGGGGACGACTCTACGTCGACGGGGAGTGGGTCGAGGCGAGTGGTGGGGACACCATCGCCGTCGAGGACCCATCGACGCGTGAGGCGGTCGCACACGTCCCGCGCGGGACGGAGGCGGACGTCGACGCGGCCTACGAGGCGGCCGCCGCAGCACAGACCGAGTGGGCCGAGACCCCGCCGGCCCGCCGGGAGGAACTCGTCCGGAACCTGCTCGACCTCTTCGACGACCACCACGACGCGGTCGTCGACCTCATGGCCACCGAGGCGGGTCAGGTCGAGGGGCTGGGTGAGACGTCCGTCCACCTCACCGAGGACCAGATCGCCGAGGCCGCGACGATGCCCCGCCGGATGAAGGGCGAACACGCCCCCTCGAACGTTCCGGGGAAGGAGAACGTCGTGGAGCGGGTGCCCCAGGGGGTCGTCACGGTCATCTCGCCGTGGAACTTCCCGCTGAACCTCTCGGCCAGAGCGGTGGTCCCCGCCGTCGCCGCGGGCAACACCGTCGTGTTGAAGCCGGCGACGAACACGCCCATCACCGGCGGCCTGCTCTTCGCACGCCTGTTCGAGGCGGCCGGCTTCCCCGACGGCGTCCTCAACGTCGTCACGGGCCACGGCTCCGAAATCGGTGACGCCGTCGCGAGCCACGACCACAGCGACGTGGTCGCGTTCACCGGGTCGACCGAAGTCGGTCGGCGAGTGGCGGCCGCCGCGGGCGAGAACCTCGCGGAGGCCGCGATGGAACTCGGCGGCAACAACGCCCACATCGTCACCGCCGAGGCGGACCTCGACGCAGCGGTCGACGCCGGCGTGTTCGGGTCGTTCGCCCACCAGGGGCAGGTCTGCATCTCCATCAACCGCCACCTCGTCCAGGAGAGCGTCTACGACGAGTACGTCGAGAAGCTGACCGAGCGCGCGGCGAACCTCCCGGCCGGCAGCGCCCACGACCACGTCGTCGTCGGCCCCATCGTCGACGAGGCCCAGCGCGACGAGATGCTCGACTACGTCGAGCGGACCGTCGAGGCCGGCGCGACCCTCGAAACCGGCGGCGGCACGGTCGAACTCGACGGCGTCGCCGACTCGCTCGTGGTCGAACCGACCGTGCTCTCGGGCGTGAGGAACGACATGGCCGCGGCGTGCAACGAACACTTCGGTCCCATCGCGCCCGTCGTTCCCTTCTCGGACATGGACCGGGCGGTCGAACTCGCCAACGACACCGCGTACGGCCTCTCGGGGTCGGTCCACGCCGGCGACGTCGGCGCCGGCAAGCGTATCGCTCGGCGTCTGGAGACGGGGATGGTCCACGTCAACGACCAGCCGATCAACGACGAGGCACACGTCCCGTTCAGCGGGACGGGCGCCTCGGGCGTCGGCGGCTACAACACCGACGACTTCCTCGACGAGGTGACGGAGAAGAAGTGGATCTCGCTCCAGCACGAGCCCAGAGAGTTCCCGTTCTGAGCTGAGTTCCCCCCCAGCGTCTCCCGCACGGGACGGCGGGTGCTTCGGGCCGGGGACGGTCGGCTCCGCGCTCGCGCACCGGCCGCCGACGACGCGGTGACGCTCTCGAACACCGGTGATTTATCATGGTGCTCTCCGCAGTGACTCGCATGCGATTCGTCCACTTCGACGAGGGACGCCTGGGACTGCTCACCGACGACGGTGACGGCATCGTCGACCTGACCGACCGCCTCGAAATCGACGCCCGGGACCCCCTCCTCGCGTACCTCCGTAGCGACGACGACGCGAGCGAGTACGCCGACGCCGACCCCGACTACACCCGTGACGAGGTGGAACTCCGCGCGCCCGTCCGCCGCCCGGGGAAGGTCGTCGCGGCCCCGCTGAACTACGAGAACCACATCGCAGAGGCCATCGCGGACAGGGACATCACCACCGACGAGTGGTTCTCCATCGAGGACAAGGGCTACTTCCTGAAGGCGCCCTCCTCGGTCGTAGGCCCGGACCACGGCGTCGAACTCCCCTTCTCGGACCGCCGGGTCGACCACGAGGTCGAACTCGCGTTCGTGATGGGCTCGGACGTCAAGGACGTCTCCGCCGAGGAGGCGTGGGACCACATCTTCGGCTACACCGTCCTGCTCGACATCTCGGTCCGGGGCGACCAGGACCGCTCGAACCGGAAGTCGTACGACACCTTCACCGTGGTCGGCCCGTGCGTCGCCACCCCCGACGAGGTGGGCGACCCCCAGACCCTCCAGATGGAACTCGACCTGAACGGCGAGCGCCGCCAGGACGAGAACACGAACGACATGGTGTACACCTGCGCCGACGTCGTCCAGTACGCCTCTATCGGCACCACTCTCGAGGCGGGCGACGTCGTCACGACGGGGACGCCCGAGGGCGTCAGCGCCCTTTCCGATGGGGACACTATCGACGCGCGCATCGAGAACGTGGGCGAGATGACCGTCGACGTCACCGGACGGGACGTCCGGTTCGCCGACGTCGACGTGCGGAAGGGCGGGCAGGAGTAGTCGTCTCACTGCGCGGACCACACGCACCGACACGTGCAGTCGCTGTACTGCGCACTGGACGACCGCTCCCGTCCCGGGGACCTCGGGCGGCCACGAGCGGAACCGCCGCGTCCCGGTAGAGCGCAGGGATTACGACGACGGTTCGGCCTCGGCGTAGAAGTTGAACGCCTCGAACACCGGGCGGTCGCTCATCCCCAGCAGGATGGCCTCGTCGCCGTCGGGTTCGTGGTGGTGGGCCGCGTCCGGCGGGACGCAGAAGATGTCCCACTTGCCCCACTCGAGGGCCTCGCCGTCGACGTGGGTCGCCCCCTCGCCCTCGATGACGAAGTACACCTCGGTGGCGTTGTGGAAGTGGGGGTCGGTCGCCTCCTGCAGGAGCTGCGCGCGGAACGACATGGTGGGGAACAGCGGCGGCTTGCCCGCGTTGGGGTTGACGTACGCGAGGCTGTAGCCGTCGTGGGGGTCCGGGTCGTCGTTGTCGGCCCGCTGGCGGAGCGTTTCGACCGTTTCCTCCCACCCGAACCGGTACGGCGGCGTCGGGTCGCGGATGCCCTGGAACGGGCCCGGGATGGACCCGTCCTTCGCCTCGTCTTCGGGCCGAGCGCGGCCGTACTGGGAGTCCCAGTACCCCTGCGTCTTGGTCACCGGCTGTCGTTCGAGTTCGTGGTTCTCGAAGACGTTGCGCGCGTTGAGCGAGTCGAGGATGAGCGGGAGGTCGAGGACGTCGAGCCACGCGGCCGTCTCGTCGGAGTCGTTGACGTGGTCGTGCCACTCCCACTGCGGGGTCGTGACGAGGTCGTTGTCCCGCATCGGGAACTCCTCGCCCGCGACGACGGTCTTCATGTCCTCGTGGCCGTCGATGGTGAAGCGGAGGGCGTTCGCCCCGTGCCGGTGAGCGGGGGCGGTCTCGCCGGGCGAGACGGTCTGGACGCCCACGTAGATGGTGTTCGAGATGGCGTTCCCGAGCGCGGTGTTGATGGGGACCGTCACCCGCCGCTGGAAGCCCGGCGGGAGGTCGGCGATGGGGACGTCGTCCTCGATGGCGTCGATGGCCGTCTTGATGTCCGCCCACTTCCAGACGTCCGCCTGCAGGTCGTCGATGACGTTCCCGAAGTCGTCCTCGACCTCCCAGAGGGGGCGGAGCCCGTGCTCCTCGAGGATGCTCCGCGTGTCTGTGCTCAACTCCAAGAGGTCCTCGGGCTCTTCGGTAGCCATACACAATCGTTCGCACAGAACGATGTTAAGTGTACTGGGGGGCCGGACGGGGGCGCGGTCGGGGCGACGGCACTCTCACACCTGTGCGTCGAATATCTGGCTCGAAGGGAACACGGCGCGGCAGTCCTCACACACCATCTGCTTCTGGATGGCGTACTCCCAGAGCTTCCCGCCACAGTCGAGACAGTCGAAGTGGGCCTTCACGAACGGGTCCGCCGACGCGTACGGGTTCTCGAACTCGGCCATGCCTGTACGTGGCGGTGGCAGTCTCAAAAGCGTGTCGTCGGAAGGTCCCGAGAGGGGATCGTCGCCGTCACTTGCAGCGACAGCGACGCTCACGCGCCGTCCTCGTCCTCGTCGTCTGTGAGGACGACCAGGGCGTCGAGGGCGACCGCTCCGCCACCCGTTGCCAGGACGGGGTTGATGTCGACTTCGCGCACGGCGTCGTACTCGACGACGAGGTCACCGACCCGCTCGACGACGGCCGCCAGCGCGTCCAGGTCCGCCGCCTCCCGACCCCGGTAGCCCGTGAGCAGGCGAGTGGCCCTGAGTTCTTCGAGCGCGCTGCGGGCCTCCCGCCGGTCGACCGGCGCGATGCGGTGGGTCGTGTCCTCGTACACCTCGGTGAAGACGCCGCCGAGGCCCGCCAGCACGACGGGACCGAACGAGGGGTCGCGCAGGCCGCCGACGATGACCTCTGTCCCCCGGTCGACGTCCCGCGCCTCCTCGACGAGGACGTCGACGTCGACGCCGGCCGCGCTCGCAGCCGCGAAGATTCGATCCGCCGCCGCCTCGACGGCCTCCGGCGAGTCGAGACCGATGGCGACGCCCGCACCGTCGGCCCACTCGCTCTTGTGCGTGACTGCGGGCGCGGAAACCTTCACTACCACGGGATAACCGAGGTCCGCGGCCGCCTCGACGGCGGCCGCCGAATCCGACGCGACAGCGAACGTGGGCGTCTCGATGCCCACCTCGGACAGGAGCGTCTTCGACTCCGCCTCCGTCAGCACCGTCCGGCCCGCCCGGCGCGCGGCGGCGATGGGGGCCGCCTCAGACATCGGCGCTCACCTCCGTGGTCATCTCCCCGTACCGCGCGAGGAGGGCCGCCGTCTCCGCCCCCCGCTCGGGGGTAGTGAACACGGGCACTCCTGCCTCGCGAAGCGCCGCGACGTCGTCGGCCATCTCGTCGGGCGGGCCCTCGGTCGCGAACAGCACCGGCTTCCCGACCCGGTCGGCGAGGCCGTCGAGCGACTCGGTCGGGAAGCCGAGCGCGCCCTCGAACAGTTCGTACACGAGGACGACGTCGACGTGGTCGTCCTCGGCGACGGCCGTCACCACGTCACCGAACGCGGGCATTGGTCGGCCCGTGTCGACCGGGTTGCCCGCGTACGTGATGCCGGGGAGGACCGCCTCGACGCGCGCTCTCGTCTCGTCGGTCAGCGGAGGGAGCGTCGCCCCACGCTGCTGGAGCAGGTCGGCGACGACGATGCCGGGACCGGCCTGTGCGGTCACGACGCCGACGTTCGGTCCCGACGGGGGCGGACACGCCGCGAGGGCGGTCCCGGCGTCGAAGAGCGCCGTGGTCGACTCGACAGTCGGGACGCCGTACTGGTGGAAGCCGGCCGTGTAGAGCGCGTGGTCGCCCGTGAGCGCGCCCGTGTGGGACTCGGCGAACGCGCCGACGTCCTCCCGACCGACCTTGTAGGCGACGACCGGCGTCTCGGCGGCCCGACACGTCTCCAACAGCGCCCGGCCGTCGTCGGTGCCCTCGACGTGGAGGACGATGGCGTCCGTCCCGGCGTCCGCGTCGAAGTGCGCGACGACTTCCTCGAAGCCGACGTTCGCGCGGTTCCCGAGGCCGACCATCGCGGAGACGCCGCGCCCCTCGCGGAGCGCGCCGAACGCGAGCTGGTGGGCGATACCCCCGCTCTGTGCGACGATGGCGACGTCACCGGGGCGGAACTGCTCGACGCCACCGGCGAACGACGCGTACAGCTCACGGCGCGGGTCGACGAAGCCGCTCGTGTTCGGGCCCAGCACGGCGACGTCGTGGGCGGCCGCGCGCTCGACGAGTCGACGCTGCAGCGCCGCCCCCTCGTCGCCGGCCTCGGCGAACCCGCCGGAGTAGACGACCACCCCGCCGACCCCGGCGGCGCCACACTCCGCGACGACGTCCGGGACGACCCCCGCGGGCACACAGCAGAGCGCCAGGTCGACCGTGTCGTCGACGTCCCCGACCGACGCGACGAACGGTTCGCCGAACAGCGACCCGTCCGCCGAGGGGTTGACCGGGTAGACCGGCCCGTCGAACGAACTGGCGTTCGCCATCGCCTCGTGACCGATCTTTCCCTCGGTCTTCGAGGCACCGACCACCGCGATACTCCTGGGCTCGAACAGGCGCGCGACGTTCACGCCTCGGAGTTCTCCGAAGACCGTCAAAGCCTTTTCGACGGCTCCTCCCCCCGGCTCCGCCGACACGAGCGCGTCGGCCGGTCCGACCCGAGCGTCCACCCGGTGGCCGCGAGACGCTCCCGACGACCCGACGTCGAGTGCCCCTTCCGGAACACCCCTGACAGCCCCGTTCGTGGTCGACTCGCCAGTCAAGAGAAGTGGTCGACTCGCCAGTCAAGAGAAGTGGTCGACTCGCCAGTCAAGAGAAGTGGTCGGCGACGACCCGCTCGCGCTCGACGGTGCCCGTGTCGGTCTTCGGAAGCGGGCCGGTCCGGACGGCGTAGACCCGGGGGCGCTTGTAGTTCGCCAGGCGGTCGTGCTCCCGGCAGTGGCGGTCGAAATCGTCCGAGTCGATACCGGAGTCGCCGTCGACGACAACGACGGCGGCGACCTTCTTCCCCCAGTACTCGTCGTCGAGGCCGACGACGAGCGCCTCCTCGACGGCCGTATGTTCTTCGAGGACGGTCTCCACCTCGCCGGGGAAGATGTTCTCCCCGCCGCTGATGAACATGTTGTCGACGCGGTCGACGACGTAGAGGAAGCCGTCCTCGTCGACCCGGGCGACGTCTCTGGTCCGGAGCCACTCGTCGAAGAAGCTCTTCTCCTCCGCCTCGGGGTTGTCGATGTACCCGTCGGGGACGCCCGGCCCGCGGGCGATGACTTCGCCACGCTCACCCGCGTTGACGGTCGCTTCCGGGTCGGGGTCCTGTTCGAGCGGGACCGACTCGACCACCCGGAGTTCCCAGGCGAACGACTCCTTCCCGACGGTTCCGGGGTGGTCCTCCTGGACCGAGGGGTGGGCGAACGTCAGGTTCGGGCCCCCCTCCGTCATCCCGTACGTGTTGTAGAGGCCCTCGGCGAGGTGTGTCGTGGTCTTCTCGACGAGTTCCTCCGTGACGACGGCGCCGCCGGTTCGGACGTATCTGAGGCTCCCGGTGTCGTACTCCGCTTCGGCCTGGACGGCAGTGAGCGCCTCCAGTTGCGTCGGGACGGCGAGGAGGCCGGTCGCGGCGTGCTCCTCGACGAGCTGGAGCACCTCCTCCGGGTCGAACGCCGAGTGCAGGACGGTCCGCGCGCCGGCGAGCCAGTGGGGGTAGAGCCAGGCGTCGCTCGTGACCATGTGGTACCACGGCGAGGTCACGATAGCCGTGTCCGTCGGCTGGATGCCGTGCTCCATCACGCCCTGGTAGGCGCCGAGCCACATCTGGTGGCTGTCGAACGCGACGGCCTTCGGGACGCTCGTCGTCCCACTCGTGTAGAAGACGTTCGTCTTGGCCTCCGGGTCGGGAGCCGGCGGCTCTACCGTCGACGCGTCCGCGAGCGCCACCTCGTAAGACTCGACGACGTCGGCGTCGACGGCGAGCGCACTGGTGTCGTCCGGGGCGTCCGGGTCGGCGGCGTGGAGGGCGACGTCGAACTCGCCCGCATCGAGCATCTCGGCGGCCGTCTCGGCGTTCGCGTCGTCGAAGACGAGCGCCCGTGCCCCCGCCGTCTCCGCCATCCGCACGAGTTCGCCCGGCTTCCCCCGGAACGGGAGCTGGACGTTCGGCACCCCGCGCTTGTGCCCGGCGACCAGCGACTCCGCCGCCGCGGGGCCGTTCAGCGCCAGGACGGCCACCGGGGCGTCATCGACCCGCTCGGTGAGTGCGTTCGCCAGTCGGACGCTCCGCTCGTCGAACGCCGCGTAGGTGAACGACCGACCGTCGTCCGTGACGATCGCGGTGTCCGACCCGTGAACCCGGACCGTCCGGGCGAACGCGTCTCTGAAGTTCATGATTCTGAGTGACGTACCTCGACCGTTACCTCGGCTGGTAATAACAGTACTGGTCACGAGGATTTCGTCCACCACGGGCTGTCGAAACGGGCGACGGAACGCCCGGGCCACCGACACGCCGAGTCACCGATACGCGAGGTTCAACTCAACGTCGTTCGCCGAGGCCATCAGTCGCTCGACCAGTTCCGACTCACACCGCTCGCGGGTGACGCGGTGGGCCGGCCCGGCGAACGCCAGCGCGCCCCGGACCCTCTCCTCGTACCGGAGGGGGACCGAGACGGCGTGGATGCCGGCGAGGTCCTCGCCCAGGTTGAGCGCGTATCCGCGCTCGCGAATCCGTTCGAGTTCGGCGAACAGTTCGTCGCGGTCGGTGATGGTGTTCTCCGTCCGCGCCGGCAGCCCGTACCGGTCGATGGCGTACTCGACGTCCTCTCTCGGGAGGTGTGCGAGGATGGCCTTCCCGCTCGAGTTACAGTGCATGTACGTCCACGACCCGAGGAGCGCGTTCTCGTTGACGTTCGTGTCGCCGGCGTGGCCGTAGAGGTACATGATCTGTCCGCGCTGGTGGACAGTCAGCCACACCATCTCGTCGGTCGTGTCGGCGAGTTCGTCGACGACTGGTTTGGCCGCCTCGTACACGTCGAACCCCGCCCGCACGTACTGGCCGTAGCCGAAGAACTCCAGTCCGAGACGGTAGGTACTGCCGCGTTTCACGACGAAGCCGTGGTCGACCATCGTCGACAGGTGGTCGTGGACGGTACTCTTCGCGAGTCCTAGGTGGGTCGCGATGTCGGTCACCCCCGCGCCGTCCACCTCGCGGAGGTGTGCGAGAATCTCCACCAGCGTCTCGTCCGACTTCACCCCGCGCGCGGAACCCGAATGGTCGTTCGTCATAGAGACGGGTCGTGCGTCGGATACAAAACAGTGTTGTTCGGCGACACCGAACAGTTCGTCCGGCGAGCGGAGGGACCCCGGCATCCCGTTCGAGCCGCGTCTGTAACGAACGTTGATTTACTACGCCGGGACCCGCTCTCCCCGAATGTGTTCGCTGTGACCGAACCACACGTCGTGCCGCTCTCACGTAGTCGGGCGAGCGTTACAGAGGTACGCGTGTAAGGCCGAGGTCGTGGGTCCCCGACTGCGGGCGCCCGACGCCCGGGAAGGCCACTCTCAGCGCGGTGGCGATTCCTCACGCTTCGTTCGGTGTGAACGAACACACGTCTGTGCAGTCGCTCGTCTCCGACCCCGGAAGAACTGCCGAGGACGACTGGAGCAGTCACTGCGGAGGGCCGCGTTCCCGAACTGTGAAGCCGGACAGTCCCACAGACGTTCGTTTCGTCCTCGAGCCGTGTGGCACTGTCACACACGCCTCGTTCTGTCTGACCGAACGGGACGTTCGGCGTCCGACGCGTGCTTTCGTCGGGACAGGCCGAGGAGCGGGGTACCGAGGCGACGGGGACGCTCTCTCGGTCGTCGTCGAAACTTAGACTTCTCCGACCGACGGTGACGCGACGCCGAACGCAGCGATGCATCACGGAACGACGGGACACCGTACGGCCGTGAGACGAGTCCGACCCGACCGAGAAGGCGGGAGTGGCTGGGTGTGTCGGCGTCGCGTCCGGCGACTTCAGTAGTTCCCCGTGGAGACGATGGGCGGGGCGTCGTGCGGGCCGTACGGGGCGTCGTCGAGATACTCACCGGCCACCTCGAAGTAGTCCGCCAGGGAGGCGGCCGCCTCCTTCCGCAGGACCGTCGCGGGGTTCTCCCCCTGGAGGTACTCGAGCGCCTGTCCGGCGGCGTCGAGGTTGTACTCGGCGGCCTTCTCGCGGCGGGCGGCGTACAGTTCCACCTCGTCGCGGGCGACGGCGTCCTCGCGAGCGCGGTAGGCGACGGCGATGGCCGAGGCGGCCTCGTCGGCGTCGGCGACACCGGAGTTCATCCCGCGGGCACCGAACGGCGCGAGGAGGTGCGCGGCCTCCCCCGCGAGGAGGACGCGGCGGTGTTCGTCGACGAACCTGTCCGCCATCACCTGGAGGAACTTGTAGCTCGACACCCACGTGACGTTGTCGGCGTACCGCTCGCCCATGATACGTCGCGTGAACTCCCGCATGTTCTCGTCGCTGCAGAGTTCGTCGGGGTCGTCGCCCTCGAGACACTGGATGTCGAGGCGCCACCCGCCGGTAAAGGGGACGAGCATCACGTTCCGGCCCCCCACCTTCGGGTCGTCGTAGTGGAACAGTCGCTCCAGCGGGAGCGGGTCCTCTTCCACCTCGTCGACGTCGGCGATGATGAAGGAGTTCTTCGACTGGTCACCCTCGAACTGTGCGCCGATCTCTTTTCGCACCGTGGAGCCGCCCCCGTCGGCTCCCACGAGGTACGGCGTCTCCCACTCGCGGCCGTCGCTGGTCACGACACGGACGCCTTCGGGCCCCGACTCGACGGTTTCGACGGCCGCGTCCCAGTGAATCTCGATGCCGGCTTCGGCCAGTGCCTCGTGCATGAAGTCCTCGGTCCGCTCCTGCGGGAGGCTGGTGAAGTGGGGGAACGTCCCCTTCCCGCCGGGATTGTCGTACGTCCGCTCGAACACGTCCTTCCCGCGCCACTTGGTGTGTCGCGTCGGCCAGACGAGGCCCTCCTCGACCATCCGCTCGCCCAGTCCCGGGTGGACGCGTTCGAGCGTGTGCAGCGTCGTCCCGTGGACGTAGATGGCGCGACTCCCCGACCGGTCTCTGTCTGCCGAGTCGGCTTCCAGAATCGTCGCTGGGACGCCCCGGGCGTGGAGCGCGAGGGCCGTCGTCATGCCGACGGGGCCGGCCCCCGCAATCAGCACGGGAGCGGTGTTCGCGTCACTCATCGTCGCTGTCCTCCGTCTGTCGCACGCACGTGGTGGTCATGGTTGGTGGGGTCAGCAGTCGTGGTCGTGTCGGTGTCGGTCAGGGCGTCACGCAGGCCCCCGAGAGGGAGAGTCACGTTCACACTCCGAGCCGGTCGGCGACCCACTCGTCGATGGCCGCGAACACCAGTTCCTCCTCGTCTCCGAAGTCGGTGGTCTCGGCGACGAACGCGTCCCAGGTCCCCTCCGCGACCAGCTCGAGGTCGTCCGCGCTAGTGGCGTCCGAAGGGCTCGCAGCGACCATCTCGTCGAACGTCGCGAACGCCGTGTACTCCCGCATGAACGCGTCGTCGAACAGCTCCCCGACGGGAATCTCCTCGTCCTTCGCGACGATGTCGTGTGGGTCGGGCAGTCCGTCGGCCGACGCGGCCCTCTCTGCGAGGTCGGACTCTCTCGCCATGCGAGTACGTCACGACCCGGACGGGATAACGTTTACCATGACAGGGGGAGACAGCTCGCGGTTGCCGCCGAAGAGACGGCGTCGGGTCAGTCGGCGGCGTACGGTTCCATCGCCTCGCGGAGCGCGTCGGGAATCGGCATCGCCCCCTCCGCCCCCGTCGCCTGACAGACCCGCTGTTCGTACGCGCTGAACGACAGGTCGCCCTCGACGCGCGCCTCGTAGGTGAACCGGACGCTCCGGTTCCCGAGGTCGGGCGTCAACCCGACCGTGACCTCGTCGCCGCCGTGGAGTGGCCGCTCGAACTCGAAGTTCGCCTCCACGAGTGGCAGACCGTACCCCTCCTCCTCGTGTGTCCGCCAGTACGGCCAGCCGATCTCCTGCATGAACATGTCCGACGTCTCGTGGACCGCATCCACGATGCGGGGGTAGTGAGCGATGCCGTGCATGTCGGTGTCCGAGAAGCGGACGGTCCAGACGCGTTCGTACATCTCGCGTCGGGGTACGGAACGGCCCTACCTGTATGTGTGGGCCGCCCGTCGCGAGGGGTCTCACCGTCCGGACCCGGCCGACACCGCTCGTCGGGAGACGGTCGCCGACGTCGTCTCACCGCTCGACCCGGCGCTCGACGCCGATACCGCCCTCGCGGGCCAGCGCCTCTCCCCACCGCCTCCCCAGTCCACTGCCCGACACGGCACCGGTTGCCGCGTCACCGGCGGCACCGACGTCCGTACGGCCACACGAACGGGGGACCTGTTCGCATCACCCGACCGTCCTGGGTCACTCTCCCTGCTTCTCCATCCCGACCCGCGTTCGGACGGACGACCCTCCGGTGTGGCCGACGTCGCGAGCGGCGACCGTCTCCCGTTCCGTGGCCCCTTTCGGAGGGAACCACACTCGCTGATGGATGTAATGACTTCTGTAACTACTGGTAGCCCCAACGGAAAACGGAGCAGGGTCGCATCCTCCTCTTCGTCGGAGCGCGGACGGTCACTCGGTCCGAGGGGGTCTATCCACGGCATCCACCGGTACGACGAGTGGATTTTCCTCTTCCAGTGCTCCGCCGTCGACCCGCCCGGCGCGAGCGTCTGTGACACGCCCGACGGAGTCCGGTGGTGTACTCTCGCGCTACACTGGGTAAATTAACAAAACAGATTGGACACACTGTCGCTCGAACTCCCCCGCTCTCGCCGTGCGACACACTGTTCAGCAGTGAACACAACTACTGAACATAACCGGTGAACAAGACACGGTCCGGGGCACGAACGGGTGCCAGTCCAGTCCCCGGACTCGCTCTCGGTCGGCCACCGGGGACGGAACCGCGGACGTCTGGTGCGGTCAGCCGGCCGCGCCGAGCGGTCCGCGCCGTCGCCAGAACGCGACACCGGCCGTCACGGCCACGAGCAGGACGAACGTGTACCAGCGGACGACCTGCGACGGTGCGAGCAGTTCGCCCGAGAGATTGATCATCAGGTGGAACAGGACGGCGGCGAGGACGCTCCGGTCGGTGTGGTCGTAATATCCACGCGTAGAGCGTCTCGAGGAACACGAACGTGGCGAAGAACCGCCAGACGACCGGCTGGAACGAGGCCTGGCTGTAGTACCCCTCCATCAGGAACAGAGGGACGTGCCAGCTCGCCCAGACGACGCCGCTGACGACGCCCGCCGCCACCGGACTCCAGATGGACATCAGCCGGTCGAGGAAGTATCCGGTCGAGCCAGTCTCCTCGACCAGTCCCGCTCCGACGGTGAAGCCGAAGAACGCGACGAGGCTCAGTGGGTTCGTGAGCCGTCGAACCGTCGAGGCGGGGTCGAACGGCTGTGTCGTCGCGCCCGCCAGGACGGCGAGTCCGCCTGCGACCACCGTGAGACTGGGATACAGCAGGAGGATCACTACGTACCAGCGAGGCCCGATTCGACGAGGGTTACCGATTCGGTCCCACAGTCGCCGGAGCCCGGCCGTGCCCTCGGACCGGCGAATCATCACGATGCCCCCGAGCAGCGGGCTCAGCGACCCGAGGTAGAACAGGAGGACGTTCGGGAACGTCCAGACGCTCTGCCCCGAGAGGAGTATCACGCCCCAGAAGAGCCACGCCCACCCCAGGTAGATGCCGACGTAGCCCCACAGGCTGACGCTCTCGCGACGGGTGGCCACGAGGCCGCCAGGCTCCGCCCCGTCCTCAGTGGCCCTCATGCGTCTCCCGCCGCCACCGCGTCAGTACGTCCTGCTCGACCTCCGAACCGTGGTCTGACACGGCCTCGGGACCTCGCCTGTGGACGATGGAGAGTCGCGCGATTCGTCGGGAGACGACCCGGACTCGGGCGGGACGTTTCGCGGGGACCCCTCTGCGGTCGGTCTCTCGTCTTCGGGGCAGTGCAGCGTCCCTCGTGAGCACGAGTGTCGCGGCGACCACATCGACCACCACGTCGCGTCGGCCGGTTCGGCCTCCCATGACATCTGTCGACCGGCGACCGGGTTAGCCCTCCCGGGTCGTTCTCGGCGCGTGGGGTCCTCCCCGTGGACTCATACCACCGAGCGTCCGATGGTCGCCCGTGACACGGATTCGGCTCGGACGGGCAGTGGTCGAACCGGTGAGCTAACGGTCGCCGACCGCTCGGTCCCAGTCACCCCCCGGGACGCTGTGACTCCCGCGAGGCGGTCACCTGTGCACGGTCGAGAGCGTACAACCCCTCGGTGCGACCGTCGGCACACTGCCGCTGCTGGACCTCGCTCGCCGGTCAATCGGACCGCCCCCGCTACGGGTGACAGCGACAGCCGACAGACAATGTGAGGTACTCGAAGGCACCGGCCCGTTCGTCCTCGCGCTCGGGGGCACCGGTTACGGCGTCGCTACTCGAGGTGAGAGGAGCGGGAGACGAAGGGACCAGATGGTCCGAGCGAACGCCGGGTCGACAGCGGCTTCAGACGTCACGCCCGAGTAGGAAGTATAGGACGAGACCCAGGAGCGGTGCGAGGAAGACGACGATGGCCCACAGGAAGGCCGGGTGGGGACTGTTCTTCTTGGCGTCCTTGTACGTCCACACGATCATCGCCACCGTGACGACGAAGGCGAGCACCGCGAACAGCAGTGCGACAACGCCGGCACCGCCCGACTGGACGAGTACGCTGGAGGGCATACCCGGACCGATGGCCGTTCTCCTGAAGTGTTTTCTGATTCGGCGTGTCGGTGCTGTCCGGTCCCACGACGCCTCACTCCGACTTTGACGACGCTCGGGGTCGTCGCGTTCGACACCTTCACCGACGCTCGACGCCGGCGACCGTCCCCGTCTCGTCGACAGTCACCGCGAGTCGGGCATCGTCCTCGGCGACGACGTCAACCGTCAGCACGAGCGGGTCCGTCGACTGGAGCGTCACCGCGTCGGACGCGGTGGTGAACGGCCACTCCCAGCAGAACCGGTCGTCGGCGTCGTCCGTCGTGTGCTGGACCAGGAACGCCCCAACGCGCGGGTCCGTGGCGACCACCGACCCGACCGAAGGGAACCGGACCCCGCCGCAGTCGCGACACAGGAGCGTGACGACCGGCTGGGTCCGTCGGACGCCGTCGACCGTTCCGGACGGGAGCCGGTGGACCGCCCCGTCGACCCGACCGGCGCACCAGTAGCAGATGCCGTCGCGGAGGAGCGAAAGCTGTGCGCGTTGCCGCTTGTCGACGACGCGGAGCAACTCCGCGCGCGACCGGTTCCGGACGGCGTGTGTCGGGATGTCGACGCCGGCGACGCGACAACTACAATCGGGACACTCGAGGACGAACAGCCGTCCGCGTGGGTACGACGCCTCGAGCGGGGTCCCACACTCCCCGCACGCCGAATCGGTCTCGAAGGGCTCGAGCGTGACCTGGTCGTGGAGGACGCCGGCGACGACGAAGCGGAACGCGAGGACGCCGAGCCACGACAGCCGGTAGGTGTCGCCCGACTGCTCGACGAAGACGTCGAGGAGTTTCCCGAGGTGGTAGTTGAACCGCCCGCTGTCGTTCACGTCGGCCCGCGCACGCAGTTCCGAGTACGACAGCCCCTCCGGGTCGTCGGTGTCGAACGGTTTGTACGGGAACCGACGCGGGTCCCGCTCGCCGCTCTCACCCAGCGCACGGAGGATGGCGACTCGCGTCTCGTTCGCCAGTCGGGAGAACGCCGCTGCGGGGGAGACCCCGCCGGTCTGGTCGGGAGGGGTGGTCATCGGCGACGACGGTCGGTCGGGACGGGAGGCCGACCGATGGGGGGTCGTTCGAGCGGTGCGCGGGGCATCGTTCGCCTCTTCGCGGGTGACCGGATAAACGCTGTGCCCGGCGGCGAGCGAACAGCGCGACTCGCCCCGCGTCGCGACGTTCGACGCGCAGACCGTCGCCTCGCCACCCGGACGGCGAGACTACTCGGCGTCGTCTCGCAGGCTGGGGTGTGTGACCTGCTCGTCGGGGTGGGGGTCGGCGAAGCGCGACCGCATCGTCTCTCGAGACTCCTCCTCGCGTCGACGACGCTCCTCCTCGCTGATCTCTTCACACCCCGGCGGGAGGTCGCGCCCGCGGTCGGTGAAGTAGCCCTCCGGCGCGACCCAGTCGTGGTAGAAGGGGCGGTCGTCGTCTTCCAGAATCGTGACCGCGACTTCGGCGCCGTGGCCAGCACAGACGACTGCCTGGTGCGGTTTCTCGGCGAGACGACCGGCCGCGTACAGCCCTTCTACACCGGTCCGCCCGCGTTCGTCGGTGTCGACGAACGGCTTCCCCCGGTCGATGATGCCGACCCCGTCCACGTCTGCGAGGTACTCGGTCGTGTTCTTCGTCGCGGCGACCACGTACCGGGCGCGGTAGTGTTCGCCGGTGGCGACCTCGACGGCGAAGCCGTCCGCTGCTTCGCTCACCCGGGTCACGACCGTCTCGTGGCGCTGTGCCCCCGCGTTTTCGGCCTGTTCGCGCAGGAGGTCGAGCAGGTGGCGAGCGTTCACGCCCGTGGGAAAGCCGGGGAAGTTCTCGAGGTGTGCGTTCCGACGGAGGATCGACTCGCCCGAATCCAGCACGAGCGTGTCCAGGCCGTGACGAGCCGTGAAGACGGCTGTCGTGAGGCCCGCGACGCCGCCTCCGACGACGACCACGTCCGCTGGCGTCGTGGTCGACATCGTTCAGCTCTCCCCCCTGACGATGTCCGCGACCCGCTGGCGGTCGAACAGCCGTTCCGCCTCGGGCGGTGCCTCCATCCCGGTCGGCTCGCCGAACTGGTCGGGGTAGAGCGCCTTCGCGAGGAGTTCGATGTTGAACAGGTTCAGCACCGGCCCCTGCTCGAACTCGTGGTACGGGTACACCCGTCCCTCCGCGATGGCCGTCACCTCGCTCGCGACCGGGTCGTCGCGCAACGGCCCGAGGATGTCCTCCTCGAAGCTCTTCTCCGGGTTTCGGATCACGTTCATCCCGGCGTGGTAGACGATTACCTCCGGGTCGACGTCGAGCAGCAGTTCGTAGTCGCCCTCGATGAAGTTGCGCTCCGCGGGGTACTGGCCGGCGAACGGGTCGTGGTCCGGGATGTCGAGGTCACGAAGCGGCTTCGTCTGATACCCCGACACGGTCGGGTCGCGGACGTAGACGGTCTTCCCGTCGTCCCAGTAGTTGGTATTCAGATACGCGACCGTGGGCCGTTCCTCGACGGACGGGAACTGGCTGGTGAGGTCCGCGACCAGTTCGTCGTGCAGCGAGCGGAACGCCTCCCCCCGAGCCTGGACCTGGAACACCTCCGCGTACTTGTCGAGTCCCTCGTACAGTCCGTAGTACGGGTGTCCGTCGGTGTAGTCCGGCCGCCGCATCCAGCTACCGTGGAACGGTGCGACGTTCGCCTCCAGTTCCGCGACGTCCGACTCCTCGAACTCGAAGTACTCCATCGCGGGGTGGTGTCCGATAAGGTGAGCGTCCACGTCGAGTTCGTAGAACAGCTCCTTGTCGGGAGTTCCGTCCTCGCTCAGCGCGGTGACGTCCGCCATGTCGACCGAGACGCCGGGGAGCTGGTCGAAGTACTGCGTCGGGAACGTCGAGGGGAACGCCGACGCGACCAGCCCGTCGAACTGCCCCAGCGAGATCATCATGTCCACCGGCCCCTGGTGGTAGACGACGAACTCCTCGGGGACGGCGTCGAACGTGTGACAGCCGTTCGGCTCCATGCACACCTCGAACGAACTGTCCGACTCGGTCGAGGACTCCTTGGTGGCGGCGCTCGGAGTGGTCGATGCGGTCGTCGCCGTCGTCGTTGGCGTCGACGTCGACCCGTCGTCGCTCTCGGCCGTACACCCCGCGAGCAGGCCGCCGCCGACGACGGCTCCGCCGTACTTGATACAGTCGCGCCGTGTCGGTGTCTCGCGCTCTCTGGACTCGTTGGTCACGCGCTTTAGGCCCACCTAAAACAACATAGTAATTCCGGTTCTCGCATCCGCGACGTCGGTCGGGTCCGAGAGCCGACCGGATACCCACCCCCGGTCAGCCGTCTGGCTGTTGCCGTTCCGCCCGTAGTTCCCGGCTGCGAGCGACGACCCGCTGGTCGTCGAGGTGGTCGAGCAGCGTTTCGGCACCCCACGCCGGCGAGGATACGTTCCACGTCCAGCTGTGCCGCCAGTGTTTCCTGCTCGGCGCTCGCCCGGGTACCGACATCCTCGGATGACACGTACGAGGACAGTACGCCGTCGATGGCGCCTCGCGGACGCGCTGGAACCACTCGGAGTCGGTCTTTCGATGTCGATGCCCGCGGGGAAGCCGGGGTCGTTCTCCAGACAGGCGCACCGCTGGACCGACGAGTACCCGGGGTCGAAGACCACCGTGTCGAGCCCCTCGCGGGCCCAGCACACCCTGCCGAGCAGCCGGCCCGCCACCGACGACGACCACGTCGTGGTCGTCCCTGTGTGTCGGCGCGGGTCCTGTATCGGTCACGGTCAGACCTCTCCGTCGATGATGTCACGGACGCGCTGACGGTCGAACAGCCGACTCTCTTCGGGCACGTCGAGCGGTGCGTCGAAGTCGAGTTCGCCGAACTCCTCGGGATAGAACAGCCGCGCGGTGAGTTCCGTCTGGAAGGCGTTGACGAGCGGTCCCTGCTCCGCCGTCGGCCCGGGGAGGACGCGACCCTCCTGGACCGCGGTGAGTTGGCTGCCGACGTCGTCGTTCTCCATCGGGGCGACGAACTTCTCGTGGAACTGTTCGGCGTCGAACGCGCCGTCGCCGCCGAAGGTCACCGACCCCGTGGTGATGCCCCAGTGGACGAGAACGAGGTCCGGATCCACCTCCAGCAGCGTCTCGTAGTCGGTCAATCCGTACTGTCCGGTCTCGACGCCGGCGAAGGCGTCCGCTTCGACCAGCCCCAGGTCGCGGTAGGGCTTCATCTCGTACCCGCTCTCCTCGAGATAGAGCACGTAGAACTCGCCGTTCTCGGGGACAGAGCCACTGTTTATCAGCCCGATGGACGGTGGCTCGGGGTCGTCCGGAGTCCGGGACTGCAGTTCGGACTGGAGGTCCTTGTGAAGGTCGAGCCACGCCTCCACCCGGGCCCGTTCGTCCAACACTGTTCCGACCTTCTCGAACGCCTCCAGCATCGACGGGGCCTGCTCGGAGTACCCCATCTCCTGCTGCCACTCGGCACGGAAGCGACGGTTGAGACAGCCGAAGAACGGCGCGACGTTCGACTCGACCTCTTCGATGTCCGAGTCGTCCCAGTTGTCGTCCCACGCCCGAATCAGGTTCGGGTCGACGAAGAACACGTCCGGGTCGTGCTCGTAGAACACCTCCTTGGGCATTCCGCCGTCCTGCCACAGTGGTGGCCAGTCGTTGTCGTAGTCGATGCCCAACGGGTCGTAGAAGAGGGTGGGTCCGCTCAGGCGGTTCGTCTGGAGCTTGTCCGCCTGCCCGAGTGAGACGACCATGTCCGCCCACGCCATGGCGTACGTCGTCACCGACTCCGGGACGGACTCGAACTCCACCTCGCCGACGGGAAACATCTCGACGGTGTAGCTCTCCTCGCCGGGCGACGTTTCCGTCTCGGCGGCAGTCGTGGTCTCGGTGCCTGTCGACGTCGCCGTCGCTCCGGCATCAGTCTGCCTCGAACAGCCGGCGAGCAGTCCGCCGCCGATGACTGCGCCGCCGTACTTCATGTAGTCGCGCCGTGTCGGTGCCTCCGTCGTACCGTCGTCGTTGTTCATGGTTCAGACGTCTCCGTCGACGATGTCCGCGACCCGCTGGCGGTCGAACAGCTGTTCGCCCTCGGGTACCGACGCTCCCGGCTCCGGCGGCTGACCGAACAGCTCGGGGTAGATTTGCTTCGCCGTGAGTTCGAGCTGGAAGAGGTTCATGATCGGCCCCTGCAGCGCCGAGCCGGTCGCGTAGAGACGACCGTTCTCGACTGCGGTCAGTTCGCTCCCGACCGGGTGTTCGTCGAGCGCGAGGAACGCTTTCGTTCGCTCTCTGGGGTTCGTCCAGTCGAAGTTGTGAAGGAGCACGTCGGGGTCGACCGCCAGCATCCCCTCGAAGTCGTACGCGGCCTCGTAGTTCTCGGCGTACGTCTTGTCGCTGTCCGCGAACGCGTCCCGCGCCCGCAGCGGCCGTGTGTGGGCCTTTCCGAAGCCAGGCGCGTTCAGTTTGTACGGCGAGAACGACTCCTCCTCGTGGTCGTAGACGACCAGCCCGACCGCTGGACGCTCTTCCTCCGGAGGGAGTTCGGCGTAGACCGAATCGAGCATCTCGTCGCGCACCCGTGTGAGCGCCTGACTCCGGCTCTCGACCTTATACACCTGTGCGAACTTGTCGAGAAGTTCCCACAGCGTGTAGTACTGGTACGACTCTCGACACCACTCGGGCGGTTCGCCGTGTGCCCGACTGAACCGGTTGGCGAAGAACGGACCGACGTTCTCTTCCAGCTCTTCGAAATCCGCCCGGTCCAGCCCGGAGTCGAACGAGGTGAACCGACACGGGTCGACGTGGTGGACGTCGGCGTCGAGTTCGTAGAACTGTTCCTTGTCGAGTCCGCCGTCCCACATCCCTGGGAGGCCGCCGGTGTCGAACGAGACACCCGGGAGTTCGTCGTAATACCCCGTGTAGTAGCTGTCGGGCCAGCCGAGCGAGACGATTCGTTCTTGCTGCCCGAGCGCGACCAGGTGGTCCGCCCACTGCGAATCGTAGATAACGACTCGTTCGGGAACCGACTCGAACTCGACCTCGCCCATCGGCGCCATCGTCACCGAGTAGCGCTCGTTTTCGGGTGTCGCCGTCTTGACCTCCGTTTCTGTTGCGGTCGATGTATCGGTGGTCGTCTCGGTCGGCGTCGACCCGGAATTCGACTGGCTCGTACAGCCGGCTAACAGTCCACCACCGACGGCGGCCCCACCGTACTTCAGATACCCTCTGCGCGTCGGCGCGTCGTGCGCCGTGTCGTCTCTCGACATAGGTTTAGGCTCACCTAAAAATACATAACCGTTCCGATTTTTAGGCCAGCCAAAAATTCAGTCCCGGCGGTTCGCTGGCCGCTCGGTGGCACGTGTCAGGAACTCCTCGGGGAGCGACTCGACCTCGCCGGCCTGCACCCCCCAGAGGTTCGCGTACAGGCCGTCCGCGGCGAGCAACTCCTCGTGCGTCCCGCGCTCGACCACCTGTCCCTCGTCGAGGACGACGATCCGGTCGGCACCTTTGACCGTCGACAGCCGGTGGGCGATGACCAGCGTCGTCCGGTCGGCGGCCAACCGGTCCAGCGACCGCTGGATCAGATACTCCGTCTCCGTGTCGACGGCGGAGGTCGCCTCGTCCAACAGGAGAATTTCGGGGTCCTGTAACACCGTCCGAGCGATGGCGATGCGCTGGCGCTGCCCGCCCGAGAGCTTCACGCCCCGCTCACCGACGCGAGTGTCGTAGCCCTCCGACAGCCCTTCGATGAACCCGTGTGCTTCCGCCGCCTGCGCAGCCGCGACCACGGCTTCCCGGTCGGCGTCGAAGCGTCCGTACCGGATGTTCTCCGCGACCGTCCCGTCGAAGAGGAACGTCTCCTGGCTCACATAGCCAATCGCAGAGCGCAGGTCCGCGAGTCGGACGTCCCGGACGTCGTGGCCGTCGACCCGCACCGCGCCCTCGCTCACGTCGTACAACCGCAGGAGCAGTTTGGCGACCGTCGACTTCCCCGCGCCCGTCGGACCGACGATGGCGACCGTCTCACCCGGGGCGACCCTGACGTCGACACCATCGAGCACCGGTCGTTCAGTACTGGTTCCGCCTCCCTCGCCGGTCTCGTAGGCGAAGGTCACGTCGTCGTACTCGACGCGTCCGTCGACGTCGTCGAGGGCGATCGCGTTGGGGGCGTCCTGGATCCGGACGGGGACGTCCATCAGCCCGCAGATGCGTTTGCCCGACGCCTTCGCGTTCTGGTACCAGTCGACGATACTCGCCGACTGCGCCAGCGGATCGGTCAGTCGCTGGGTCAACAGCATGAACACGACGAAGTCCCCGGTGGTGAGTTCCCCCGAGAAGAACAGCGGCGGCCCCGAGAACACCCAGAGTCCTCCGAGAACGAACGTCGCGAGCAACACCGACCCCGTGACGAGTTCCATCCCCGGGCGGTAGAAGTAACTCAGCTTCAGGACGTCCATCTGCGCGTCGAAGACGTCCCGGGAGACGCCTCGCACGCGCTCGTTCTCGTACTCTTCCGTACTCGTGGTCTTGACCAGTTCGATGCCGCTCAGCCCGTTCTCGATGCGGGTGTTCAAGTCGCCGACGGTCTCGCGCTGGCGGGTGTACCGGGGTTCGATCACCCGCATGAACCACCAGGTGAACCCGATCAAGAGTGGGACCGCTCCGAGTGTCACCAGCGCGAGCTGCCAGTTCGTGTACATCAGTGCCACGGTGACGCCGAGGACGATGACGCCGATGCGGACGCTGTCGCCGAGGGCGTTGTCGAACAGGATTTCGAGGTTGCCCGCGTCGTTGTTGAGGATGGAGATGATCTCGCCCGTCTCCTTGTTGTCGAAGAAGGTCATGTCCAGGCGCTGCATCTTCTCGTAGGCGTCGACCCGGATGGCGTACATCACGCCGTGCGCGAAGAAGTTCATCGACACCCCGCGGACCCACTGCAGGAGCGCCCCGCCGAGGAGTGCGCCACCGACGACAGCCGCCGAGAGCCAGAACTGTGCGGTCGCCTCGGTCGGCAGCCACGCGGTCGGAACGAGCGGCAGCGTGTACGCGCTCTCGCCGGTGAAGACGGCGTCGATGGTCGTCCCCAGGACGATGGGGGTCACGAGCACCGTCCCGTACGCGAGGACGCTGGTCACCAGCCCGAGCACGAGCCACCACTTCTCCCCGAGACCGTACGTACCGAAGAGGCGGAACAGCGGCTTCGAGACCCGGTCCCGGTAGACGTCGAGTTCCGTCTCGAACGGCTCGTCGGTCACTGTCCGGCTCCCGGACCATCACCTCCCGCCCCCGTCTCGTCGACGTGGCGGGGACGGAGCGGGACGACCCGCGGCCCCCGGTCGGTGTGTTCGACCTCGGCGTCGATCGCGAACACCTCCGCGAGGAGCTCTTCGGTGACGACCTCCTCGGGCGGGCCGCGAGCGTGAATCACGCCGTCCTTGAGTGCGACCATGTGATCGGCGTATCGGGCCGCCTGGTCGATGTCGTGGAGGACGAGCACGACCGTGATGTCGCTGTCGTCCCGCAGCGTCTCGACGATCTCCATCACCTCCAACTGGTGGTGGAGGTCGAGGAACGTCGTCGGCTCGTCCAGGAGGAGGACGTCGGTCTCCTGTGCGAGCACCATCGCGACCCACACCAGCTGTTTCTGCCCACCGCTGAGACTTCCGACCTCCCGGTCGCGGAGGTGTTCGATGCCGGCCAGCGAGATGGCCCGGTCGACCGCCTCGCGGTCGGCCTCGGTGAGTCCGTCGAAGAACCCGCGATGCGGGTAGCGGCCGTGCTCGACCAGCTTCTCGACGGAGATGCTCCCCGGGGAGGTGTTCTCCTGGGAGAGCAGCCCGAGCTTCCGGGCCAACTCTTTCGTCCCGAGCGTCTGGATGTCAGCGCCGTCGAGTTCGACGATACCGGCGTCGAGTCCGAGCTGGTCGGCGAGTCCCTTCAGGAGCGTGCTCTTGCCGCTCCCGTTCGGCCCGACCAGTGCGGTCACCTCGCCCGGGGGGACGCGGAGCGACTCGCCGTCGATGACCGGCTCGTCGGTCGACGGGTAGCTGATGACTAGTTCCTCGCCGCGGAACTCGCTGGCAGCCGTCTCGGACCTGTCGTTCGACCGGTGCCCGTTCTGGCGCGGGTCCGTCCGGTCGACAGTCGTCCCGACGCCGCCGTCCGCCTCGGGTGCGTGGTCGTCGCTCATCAGATCTCACCCATCTCGTCCTGCTTGCGCATCAGGTAGAGGAAGTACGGTCCCCCAACGAGCCCGGTGACGATTCCGACCGGGATCTGGACGGGGTTCAACGCGAGCCGGGCGCCGACGTCGGCAGCGACCATCAGCGCCGGCCCGGCGAAGACACAGCCGACGACGAGCTTCCTGTAGTCGCTGCCGACGACGTTACGGACCATGTGCGGGACGATCAGCCCCACGAACCCGACGATGCCCGCGACGGCGATGCTCGCGGCGGCCGCCAGCACCGCCACGCCGGAGAGGGCGAACCGGACCTTCTCGACGCTCATCCCGAGCGACTTCGCCGTGCTCTCGCCGAGCAGGAGGACGTTCAACTGCCGCGAACTGACCAGCGCGAGCAGCATCGCGACGGCCGTCCACGGCAGCGCCATCCGGACCTGCTCCCAGTCGGTGCCGGTCAGCGAGCCGGTGGTCCACGCGATCGCGCTCTGGACGACGCCGATGTCGTCGGCGAAGAAGAACAGCGCCGTCTGGAGGCTGCCGAACACCGTCCCGACGATGACACCCGCGAGGACGAGCCGCACGGGCGAGGTGCCGTTCTTCCAGGCGATGGCGTAGACGATCAGGAACGCGATGGCCCCGCCGACGGAGGCGATCAGCGGTAGGAACGCCGACAGCCCCGAGAACACCACGAGCGTCAGCAGGATCATCAGCCCCGCCCCCGAGGAGACGCCGAGGATGAACGGACTGGCGAGTTCGTTCCGGGTGACGGCCTGGAAGATCGCGCCCGAGACGGCGAGGTTCATGCCGACGAGCACGCCGACGAACACCCGCGGCAGGCGGATGTTCCAGACGATGAGGCTCTGCTTGCTCATCTCGGGTACTTCGCCGCCGAGCAGGAACGCCTCCCACGCTCGCCGATTGAGAACCACTTCGGGATCGAACACGGCCTGCCACGCCTCGACGATGGTCATCGAGAACGCGCCGAAACTCACCTGGACGAGTCCGCCCGCGACGACCACCGCGAGACTGCCGAGGCAGAGCGTGAACAGTGAGCCGTCGAACCGCTCGAACCACCTCTGACGACGGGTCGTCGCCTCGGTGCTCCGGGTGGTCTCTCCCGCCATGGTCAGTCGGACGCCTCCGGTGACTGGTGTTCGGCTGCGACGTACGCTCGGATCACGTCGTCGTCCATCGCCTCGAGGAGCGTCTCGTCGTCGAACGCCTCGACGACCGCCTCTGCGCCGAGGTGGCCGGCGAGCGTCCGGCGGCCCTCCCCACTTCGCCTCTCGATTTCCGCCGGCGCGACGTACGAGTCGCGCGCGTCGTCGATTGCGGCCTCGCGGACGCGTCGGTATCGCTCTGACGACGGGTCCACCGGTGCGTCCTCGCCGAGATACTCGTCGAACCACTCGACCCAGGTCTCGCGGTCGGCCCACTCGTCGTCCAGCTCCGCCCGGCGTCGGACCCAGTCTGGCCGCGTCGCGGCCGCCTCCCACCAGCCAGCGTCGATGCGGGCGTCGGCGACCACCCGACGCGCGACACGCCCACCCCGACCGGCCGCGACGATGGCCTGCAGGTCTGCCTCGTCGGATGGCGACGCCACGTAGAGTCCCTCGACGGGCGTCACACCGTCGTGGTCGGCGTCCGTTCCGTCGAACGGTTCGCGCTCCTCGCCGTCGTGCTCGTCCGTCTCGAACATCGCCGCGTCCTCGTCCAGCCCGCGGAGGTACTCCCCGTCGTAGCGTGTCGCCGCGACGACTCGTCGTGCGGTCACCGGCTCTCCCTCCTGTGGCTGGACGACGAACCCCACACCGTCGTCGCGACGACCGACCGATTCGACCAGGTCGGGGACGAACGCACACCCGGCGGTCCTCGCGTGGTCGTGCATCAACTCGTACATCGTCTCGATGTCGATTCCTCCGGGGAACCCCAAGTAGTTCTCCAGATGGGCGCACCGACTGATCGAGGACCGGCCCCGGTCGAAGATGACCGTGTCGAGCCCCGCGCGGGCGGTGAAGACCCCCGCCGAACAGCCTGCAGGGCCGCCGCCGACGATGACGACGTCGTGGTCGTGCGTCGAGTAGCGGCGTTCCATCGTGTCCGTGTGTGTCATCTCAGGCAGTACCGCCGACGATGTCGGAGACCCGCCCCCGGTCGAACAGCTCCTCGTCGGTGTACGCGTCGGGGTAGAGGAGTTTCGCGAACCGCTCCGTGACGAAGAGGTTCTGGATCGGTCCCTGATAGATCGGCCCGCCGCGATAGACGGCGTCGTTCTTCACAGCGGTGAGCTCGCTCGCGACGCTGTGTCCTCTCATGAACGCGACGACCGTCTCGCGGAACTCCTCGCGACTCTTCGACTCGTGGCCGCGGACGAACAGCGCCTCGGGGTCGACCTCCAGCATCGTCTCGTAGTCGATCTGTCCCCGGTCGTCGGTCGAGAGGCCCTTGACGCCCGTGCCCGCGAGCGCGTCTGAGACGCCGAGGTCACGGAACTGCTTCTTGTTCGTCCCCTCGTCCGCGAGTCGGTACGGGGAGAACTTCTCGGGTTCGTCCGAGGCGGCGAAACAGAGCAGGCCGGCCGGGCGCTCGTCGGCTGGCGGGAGTGACTCTCCGATTCGCCCGAGGAACGCCTCGTGGAGCGACTCGAACGCCGCGTACCGCTCCTCCTGCTGGAACACCTGTGCGACCTTCTCGAACGCCTCGTACATCGTGTAGTACGGGTAGGTGTGCCACGCGTCCGTCCGGCGGAAGATGGTGTTCCCGACGAACGGCGCGACGTTCGACCGCAGTTCCTCGACGTCGGCCTCTTCGAGGCCGAAGAAGGAGTTCTCGGTGAGCCACCGCGGGTCGGTGAGGTGGACGTCGTTGTCGAGTTCGTAGTAGAGCTCCTTGTCGATCCCCTCGTCGTACAGCTGTGTGACGCTGCTCTCGTCGACCGACACCCCGTCGAGTTCCTCGTAGTAGTCCGTGTGGTACCGTGAGGTGACCCCGACTGCGGAGAGGCCGTCGGCCTGACCGAGTGCCACCCCCATGTCGGCGTACCCCGGGAAGTACGACTCCCACGTCTCGGGCACGGCCTCGAACTCGACCGTCCCGACGGGAGCCATCTCGACCGTGTACGAGTCCCCAGAGGTGGCTGCCGTCTCTGTCTGCGTCGTCGCGTCCGCCTGTGTCGTCCCGCCGGGTGTGCTCGTGGAGGCCGACCCCGTGGCACTGGTCGACGCCGTCGCCCCCGAACCGGAGTCGGCGTCGCCCGTACAGCCGGCGACCAGGCCACCGGTGAGAAGCGCACTGCCGTACTTGAGGTAGTCTCTGCGCGTCCGTCCGTCGCTCGTGGTGTCGTCGTGCATGGTCAGAAGTCTCCGTCGATGATGTCTGCGACCCGCTGGTAGTCGAAGAGGCGGTCCGCCTCGTCGGCGAGGGTTTCGAGCCCGTCCCACTCGCCGAACGTCTCCGGGTAGAACTGCTTGGCGGCCGCTTCGGTCTGGAACAGGTTGATCAGCGGCCCTTGGTACGAGGTGCCTCCCCGGTAGAGTCGGTCGTTCCGGACGGCGCTCAGCCGTCGTCCGACCGGGTCCTCGCGCATCGCGTCCATCCGGCGCTCGAACTCCTCCGTGGCGACGTGCGAGAAGCCGTACTGGAACAGCAGGGCGTCGGGGTCGACCTCGAGTATCTGCTCGTAGTCCCACTCCGCGTAACTCCCCTGGATGACGTCGTCGAACGCCCCGCGCATCCGGAGGTCGCGGTACTGCTTGTGGCCGTTCCCGCCGTGGACGGGGTACGCGTAGAACGCGCCGTCCTCGAAGTTCGAGTTGATGGAGAGGAGACCGACGGTCGGTCGGTCCTCCTCCGGGGGCAGGTCCGACCGGACGTCCGAGAGCAGGTCGTCGTGAACCGCGCGAAGGGCCTCGTACCGCTCGCGCTGCTGGAAGACCTGTGCGACCTTCTCGAACGCCTCGTACAGCGAGTAGTAGCGGTAGCCGTGCCAGTCTTCGTTCCGCCGCCGGATGGAGTTACCGACAATAGGTCCGACACCGGTCGAGATTTCCTCGAAGTCCGCCTGCTCCCAGTCGTCGTCGAGCAGACCGATGAAGTTCGGGTCCAGCAGGTGGACGTCGGCGTCCATCTCGTAGAAGACCTCCTTGTCGATGCCGCTCTCACCCATGAGCTGGGTGACGTCGCCGAAGGCGACGTCGACCCCAGGGAGCTGCTCGTAGAAGGCGAGCGGCCAGTTCTCGGTGAAGACGAGGCCCGCCAGCCCGTCGAGTTGCCCCAGCGCGATGGCCATGTCGCCGTACGTGCTGAAGTACGCCACCCACCGCTCGGGGACCGCGTCGAACGTGACCTCACCCATCGGTGCCATCGAGACCGTGTACGGCTCGCTTCCGGCCGTCGTGGTCTTCGTGGCCGTCGCCTCTGTCTCGGTCGACGTCCCAGCTGGCGGTTCCTCCGTCCCTGCACTGTCGGACGTCGGGTCCGCGGTACAGCCGGCGAACAGTCCGCCGCCGAGTGCGGCGCCGTATTTGAGATACGCCCTACGCGTCGGTCCGTCTTCCGTGGTCTCGTCACTCATATCAGGTGGATTCGTCGAGTCCGTACGTGGTCCGCCGGTCGTCGGGTTCCAGTTCGTTCTCGGAACGTCCCGTCGGCGCGACCTGCTCCTCCCCGCCCATCGGGTCGACGGCGCGTGGAGCGCTGCAGTCCCGACGACGAGCTGCCCGCCGACGAGAGGGGTCTCGCTGCATCGGGGGCGTCGACGCGAAGGCGGTGTGCTGTCGGGGGGTCGTCTCTCGCGACACGCGATTTAGGCTCGCCTAATCGATGAAAACACTTTCGCATTTTAGGTACACCTAAAACGTTCTCGGTTGACAGAACTTCGCGCGAGTGTGTGTGGGTTTTAGCCGTGCGAAAAACTACCAGAACAGAAGTACGATTTAAGAGTGAACGAGCAGATATGGCGTTCTGGGAGCCACAGTACACAGATTTAGACCTACCTAAAAAGACAGATTTTTGATATATTAGTCCCAACTGTCGACTGCGATGAGCGCTCAAGGCCTCGAACGACGAACGCGGAACTACCTCAGCAACAACGTTCCACAGATTCAACAGCACGGTGGCCACTTCGAGATTCGCGACGTCGACGAGGAGGCCGGACGGGTGACGGTCGCCATCGGCGGTGCGTGCTCCGGGTGCGGCATCGCCCCGATGACGATGCAAGCCATCGAACACCGTCTCCCGGAGAACGTCGAGGAGGTCACCGAGGTCGAGGTCGTCCGGGCGAACGGCCCCCGGGCCGCGGTGATGCCGTCGAAGATCGACGAGATGGAAGAGATGGAAGAGTACGAGAACTACGACCCAGTGTTCTGAACGGTCACCGCCGGGAACGACTCCCCGGGCTCCCGGCCGACATGACGGTGTCGGACGCCGGCGGTCCGTAGAGACAGCGAGGTGCGGTCACCGCGGCGCTCCACACCGCGGACACATCGGTGGACCGTCCGCCGGAAGCGCGAGCCCGCAGTGTGGACAGTCGCCGGCGGCGTCGGGTGTCTGAACCGTTTCGGTGGCTTCGTCCGTCGTCTCGCGAACGCCCCGTGTGGTCCCGACGTCGTCGGGCGTTTCCGCGCCGAGGGCGAACCTGACCCGGTCGACGACGAACGCGTCCTCGTCGTCGTCCGCCTGCATCGCTCTGAGCGCGGCCTCGGGAACGGTGACCTCCTCGTGGTCCGCCCGCGCCAGTAGCCCGAGCGCCTCTGCGGCCCGCCCGCGCACGTGCGACGTCTCGTCGGTCAACCCAGCCACGAGCGCGTCGTTCGCGTCGGCGAGTCGCTCCGGGACCCCGGTGCCGACCGCGACTAACACCGTGTAGAGGTGGTACCGGACGAGGTCGTTCTCGTCGTCGAGGTGGTCGACCAGTTTCGGCACCTGATGTCGGAGTCGCCGTGGGTTCCCGAGCGCGACGCACTCGAGTGCTTTGGCCAGTTTCTCTCTGACTTCCGGTTCGTCGAACGAGAGGCCGACGCTGAGGTCGGCGAGGAGTTCGGGAGTGGCGACCGTCTCTGGGTGTTCGAGAGCGACGTAGCCGAGGGCCTCGGCCGTGCGGGCGCGAACGTAGTAGAACTCGTCGTCGTCACCGAGTCGGTCCGACAGTGACGCGACGAGCGGGACGGCAGCCCCGGGACGTGCCTTCGCGACGCGGGCGACGAGCTTGGCTGTCGTCAGCCGAACGGACCGCTCCTCGTCCTCGAGGAACGGTTCGAGAGCCGGCAGCAGCGGAGCAAACTGTGATGTGCGGTCGTCGGCGACGGTCCGGAGCGACCGGAGCAGCGCCTTCCGGTCGTTCGCAGGAGCGGTTTCGACCCGGCCGAGCAACTCCACGATGTCGTCCCGAGCGTTCTGTTCCAGGAGGGCGACGATGCGGTCGGTCGACGGCAGAGCGGGGGGGTCGTCCATGTGCCTGGGTACTCGGGTGAGTGTATCGCACGCGTCACAGATAAGCGCCCCTGCGACCGGACCAGACCGGACGGGACCCACCAACCGAACGAGCGTTCGACTGGTCCTTCCCCGAGGGCCGTGGTCGAGGTGAGAGCGACGGTGAACCGCCGTCGTCGGTCCAGACTCGGCCGGTCCCGCCGTCCAGAGGGTCGAACACGCCGCTCTGTGTCCTCTGCCGGGTCCGTGTTCAGCGTCCGTCGTCGTCGCGGTCACGAGCAGTCCTTCGAGACGCTCGTCGTCGGCACCTCCTCGCCGGGTCGTTCGACTGCCCACCTGCTCGCCGCTCGGTTGTCGATTATCGCGGGTGAACATCGAACGAGCGGTCGCTGAGTGAGCGACTCAGCCTCACGATTATTGGAATCTGAGAAGCGCGCTCCCGATATATACACATCCGGTGGCTCTGCTGAGACAGAGGAAACCGACGATGTCAACTCGTACACGCACCCTGGACGCGGAACTGTTCGGCCACGAGACACACTTCGAGTACTCGGAACACTGGCTCGGCTACGCCATCATCGCGATGCGGGTGACGATGGGCTGGGTCCTCCTCCAAGGAGGGGTCACGAAACTCGTCACCTACCTCGACGCGAACCCCGAGAACAACTGGACGGCGGCGGGCTACCTCATGAACGCCATCCCCGAGGGGAACCCGTTCGTGGGGATGTGGGGCGCGATGGCTGGCTCACCCCTCATCGACGCCCTCGTCATGTGGGGGCTCACCCTCACCGGCCTCGGGTTGATACTCGGGGCGCTGGTGCGCTGGAACGCGTTCTGGGGCGCCGTGATGATGCTGTTCTTCTGGGCGGCGGCCCTGGAGGGTGGCATCATGGCGGGCCTCCCGCTCGCTCACGGCTGGGTCGTCGACGACCACCTCGTCTACGCGTTCCTCCTGTTCGGCCTCGGGGCCATCGGGGCGGGCCGCATCCTCGGCGTCGACGCTCGCCTGGAGAAACTGGCGGTCGTCGAGAACAACCGCTGGCTCCGCTGGTTCCTCGGCTGAGCGAACGGTCGCGGACTCTTTCTGACCGGTTCACCGTCGACGACTCGGGTCGGTCGGCTCTCGTCGAGCGCGTTAACCAACAGTTCTATCCCGCCCCCGCGCTGTTGGTTAACGCACGCCCATGTCCGACCGACGACCGGCCCCCCCAGACGACCTCCCCCCGGCCCTCGTCGACGCCCTCGACGACTACTCGCCCACTCTGCTCCGCGCCGTCGCCTCCTACGCCGAGGCACTCGCCACCCACAGAGAGCAGACGGACGAGTCCAGAGAGCGTGACGACAGTCCCGCCGCCGGCGGTGACCGCCCGGAGAGCGTGCCTGCCAAGGCGACACTCACCGTCAAGGAAATCAACGACAACCGCTACTACTACTGGCAGTGGCGGGAGGGTGACAAGGTGAAGTCGAAGTACGAGGGCCCGGCGGGTGACGACTCCTGAGTCACGTGAGTGTCGAGGGGCCAGCGGGCCAGTACAGTCTCACGGGCGCGCCTCCGATGCGACCCGAGCGCCGCTCAGAGGCCGAGCAGCGAACGGAGGCGGGAGCGGAGTCCGCCCCCCATCTCGAAGACCCGTTCCATCTCCTCGTCGTCGAGTTCGAAGTCGAAGACGTCGACGTTCTCCTCGATGTGGCTCCGACTCGACGCCTTCGGAATCGCGGCGACCAGCTCCTGCTGAATCAGCCAGCGGAGGGCGACCTGTGCGGCGGTCTTCCCGTACGTCGCTCCGATTTCCGCGAGGACCTCGTTGCCGACGACCTTCCCCTGTGCCAGCGGGCTGTACGCGGTCAGCACGACCCCGTTCTCGATACAGCACTCGAGGAGGTCCGGCCGCGACTCGAACGGGTGGTACTCCACCTGGTTCGTCAACACGGGCGTCTCGGACGCAGCGATGGCGCGGCGCAGTTGGTCGACCGAGAAGTTGCTGACGCCGATGTGTTCGACGACGCCGCGTTCTTGGAGTTCGTTCATCGCACCGACGGACTCCTCGATGGGCACGCTCCGACTCGGGGCGTGGATCAAGAGCAGGTCGATGCCGGTTCCCAGCTCCCGTGCGCTCTCCTCGACGGAACGCAGGACGTCGTCGCGAGCCAGGTTCTGCCGACGAACCTTCGTGACGAGGAACACGTCCGCTCGCGGCACCTCCGAGTCGGCGATCGCCGCTCCGACGGCGGCCTCGTTGTCGTACATCTGTGCCGTGTCGACGTGTCGATACCCGGTCTGTAGGGCGTGCTGGACGGCTGACCGACAGGTCGTTCCCGTCATCGGCCACGTCCCGAAGCCGAGTGCCGGCACGTCCACACCTGCGGCGGTGACGTACTCCATACGGGCTAGTGGCGGTGCCGAGCCAAGAAGATACGACTCGGCGCGCCGCCACGGCGCGACTGGCGTGTCGTCAGGCCCGAGGCAGGAGGCTGAGAGCGACGGGCGGCCGAAGATTGATGCGCCGACCACGTGGTCGTCTCTCATGGGACAGACGACAGAGACGAACTCGCTGGAGGTTCGCTGGTTCGAGACGGGGTCGACGCCGCGAGCGGTCGACGAGTGGATTTCGGGGCTGGGCGCAGTCGACACGTCGACGCGGACGGACCTGTACTTCCCGCCGCCGGGTCCGGCGTTCAACCTCAAACTACGGAGCGAGGGCGGCGAGTTCGTCGAACTCAAACGGCGACTCGCCGACCCGACCGTCCACACGTTCGGACCCGACGTCGAGGGGAACGTCGAACAGTGGTACAAGTGGAGCTTCTCGCTCGACCACACACCGGCCCCCTGGACCGCGGACCGGACTGGTCTGTGGCTCCCCGTGACGAAGACGCGGATGCTCTACACGTTCGACGAGGCCGACCTGCGGGCGCTCGATGACGGGATTCCGGCCGCTGACGTGTCGGTGCACGCCGAAGTGACGGCGGTTTCGGCCGCGTCCGAGCGGGCGTGGACCTGTGGCATCGAGGCCGCCGGCCCACCGGGGGCGCTGGCTGACGCGTTCCGGGCGGCGGGGTCGGCACTGTTCGGAGCGGGGTCTCCGGTCGCCCTCTCCACCGAGCAGTCTCTCGGGTACGTCGCGTGGTTGCGACGACTGCTGGCGGACGCTCGGCCGTCGGAGGCGGTACTCGTTCCCTCGAAGCGGTAGTCCACGAGCGACGGGTCCGGCGAACGGACCCCGCTCTCTCCGGCCGAGCGTCTCCTCCACGGACGACCGAAAGCCCCCGTCCGGCGAGACGATACCGTGGCTCGGAACGGGTCGGAACGAGCGACGTTCGCCGGCCCCGATATAAATGGATTATACCGTTAAGCTACAGACGGATGCGATTGGGACCGTTACATCTAGTTGTATGCAAGCGCGAAACCACACCGAGAGTCGGGACAGGACGACCGAATCGAAGTTCTACCTTCCGGTCGGTGTCAACACGTCGTACGAACCCGGTCGGTTGAAGCGAGTCTGGGCGGCGCTGTTCGACCACCGCGTCTGAAACGCCGTCGTCGCGACGAGCAAAGGTTCTGAACCAGTCGACTCCGAGGAAGATTCTGCCGGTCCTCTCACCGGACGTCGCCCCGAGTGACACTGGTGACGTGTGTCGGCGGGCTGGACGCTCCGCGTTCGGAGAGACCGACCGACTCAGTTACCCCTCACGCGACACTGAGACGACTCCAGCGACGAGTATCGCAGCGGAGCCTCTCGATACGTGTCTGCAGACCGAACGGCTGTACTATTTAGCGTCCCGAACCTGACCTACAGCACGATGTCCGACATCAAAGCGGTCGTCCGCGTCGAGCACCCCGACATCGTGCTCACGGAGACGGTCGCGTACGACCGAACTTCGAAAGTCAAGTCGGTGTCAGAGGCGGGGACCGACCCGTCGTCGGGGAAGTTCTTCTATCACATCGAGTCGGATGACTTCCGGCGGTTCGAGGACGGACTCCGGAACGACCGTACCATCGGCGCGTTCGAACGCGTCATCGAAGCCAGAGACCAGAAGGCCATCTACAGCTTCGAGTACACGGACGAAGCGAAGATTCTCTCGCCCGTCGTTTCGGCCGCGAACGGTGTCATCCTCGACATGGAGAACGACGGCAGCGCCTGGATCCTCACCGTCTGGATGTCCGAGCGAGCGGACCTGGTCGACCTGTGGGACTACGCTCGACAGAACGATATCGACATCGACCTACTCCGGGTGAACGAGTACGCCAGTCTCGGTAGTACGGACGCCGGGTTGACCGATAGCCAACGAGAGGCACTCCTCCTCGCGTTCGAAGCAGGCTACTTCGAAGAACCGCGGGACGCGACGCTCGGCGAGGTCGCCGCCGAACTGGACATCTCTCAACCCGCAGCGAGCGGCCTCCTTCGACGTGGAATCAAGCGACTCATCGTGTCGTCCCTGATGGACGACCGGGACCAGTCGGGCTGACCGACGGCGACTCCGTTCCGTGACGACGACATCCCGACAGCCCCCGTCGGTACGAGTACGGGACGAGAGGCGAGGAACGGGAGAGCTGCGAGTGAGCGTTCCGAAGGCTCCCGGATGCCTCTCCAGCCGGCGGATGCGACTCGCAGACGTACGCCATCGTGTCGAGCGAACGTCGAGTTCGTCCTCGAAACGCCAGTGGACGAGTCTGTTGGCTCCGGAACGATTCGATTCTCGCGTCCGCTCAGGTCACTGCTCCCACCGCGTCGGACACGTCGTCACGCCGGACGTAGAGGATGATCAACCCTGCGATCAGCAGGCCGACGCCCCACCAGAGCGAATCGCCGGGCAGTACGTACAGAATCAGTGTTACGATTCCCGACGTGAGCAGTGACCAGCCGACGGTCGTCTGATACGTCACACAGTCGGTACCCGTCTCGAGGGGATAGGGCGTCGGGTTGCCACTGCAGGCAGGCCGGGTGCTGCGCGGGACACCGAGGTCGTATCGAGAGCGACTCCCGGACTCAGAAGTACGCGCTCGGAGACCCGCGCCGGGAGAGCGCCGTCCCGTCCTCTGTCAGAAGTGGCGTGCTACACAGGGAGGCCGCGTTCAGCACGGAGGCACCGTTTACTTCTCGGCGCGAAGGATGGTCGGTCCACTCCTGTCTCCCAGGTCGACGCTGGTGAATCCCACGTCGGAGAAGGTCGCTCTGAGTCTCTCAGGGTCGTGGAACCGACCTCGGAACACCGTCCCCATCCGTGCTTCCGTCTCCCGATCATCGTCGCGGATGACGAACAGGTAGGTCGTCGTGTAGTGGCCCTCGTCGGAGGTGAGCGCGCTGACGGAGTGGCGCTCGACAGAAAATCGGTCTGATTCGGCGGATTAGACGTCGTAACTCCCGTTCTCCACATCGCTATCGAGTGGTTGGAAGAAGGTGACGAAGACGCCTCCCGCTCGAAGACTCCGGTAGACGTTCTCGGCAAACGCTGCAGTGTCGTGGTCGTCGGTGCGATGCAGTAAGCCACCCATCAGAACGGCCACGTCGAACGTCACTCCCTCCTCGACAGCCGACCAGGTGGTGAAATCCGCTTGGAGCACCTCCGCCTCAGTGACTTTCTCGCGTGCCGATTCGAGCATCGCTTCGTTACTATCGACGCCCAGAACCACGTCGTACTCGTCTTCGATTCGGACGAGCAGAGGGCCCGTTCCGCACCCGAACTCGAGGACCCGACTCGAGCCGTCTGGCGCGAACTCGTTCAACAGGCTGACCTGACCCTCCCGGTCGAGGACTCGTGAATGAAAGAAGTCGTACAGCTCCGGATACTCGTAGAAACTTCGTGGACGGTGGGGAGCCTCGTCGATGTCGTCGATTACGGTTGAGAGACCCATACACCCTCGCACGGGTGATACGAAAAAGAAGCCCCGGAGGTGTGGTACCACCCACCACCGTCGCTCTGCTGGACCCAGTACCTCTCCTGTCCGACTCGCGCTGTCAGTTCAGCAGCACCCGCCGCGAACCGCCCGTGTTCTGGGAGGAACGCCGTGGCCGACGCGAGGCCGAAACCGCATCCAGCTACGAGCCCTCGTGTCGGAGCGACCCGCCGATGGCCATGGCCGCGAAGAACAGCACGAGGTCTTTCAGCAGGTACTGCCCTTCCGGGGTCGGCACGAACGGGAACTGGATGAACGTCACGTCGGGCAGGAGGACGAACGCGAGAATCGTCCCGGGTATCCGGACGAGAAGCAAGACGAGTGCGACTCGGACGAACGGCTTGTACAGCATCGAACCGCCGATGGCGACTTCCCACCACCCCAGGACGAGTACCATCGACTCCGGAGAGCCCCAGTAGACCGTGTGGGCGAGGAGGGACGTCGCAGTCTCGTGTCCTAGTGGTTTCAACAGTCCGAGCCAGACGAACAGTACCCCGAGCGAGCGCCTGTGCAGGCGGTGCCCGTGCCGTTCGAGCGTCCGGAGGATCCGGTCGTCGAGCCGACGGACTCGCTGCTGGAGCGATTGCATACGACCTCTCCATGGTCTCCGTACACATACGATTCCTGCGGACGACGGCCGCGTCCAGAGAGTACCCGGTCGGACGTCGGAAGCACCGTGCGACCGGAGGCTCGTGTGGTACACCGTCACTGGCGGGGGTCGAGCGCCCCGGTCACGCCGACCGGACGCCAGCGACCGAGTCTCGCCCCGCCTCTCGGGGGCGATACCCCGTCTCCGACGACGAGCCACGGGTGAGCATCGCGACCGGCCACCCCTTCAGGGAATCAGCTGTAGACCGTGGTAGACTCTTCACATCGGCGCAACTCCACGACGAGCACACTCCCTTTGGGGTCGTTGTCCTCGACCCAGACCGCACCACCGTAACGCTCGACGAGCGTCTGGACGAGGTACAGCCCCAGTCCGGTCCCGTCGCTGTCGAGGCCTTTCTCCCCCTCCTCGAAGATTCGTCTCTTCTGCTCGTCGGGAATCCCCGGTCCGTTGTCCGCGACCCGAACCCGAACGACCTCGTCGTCAGCCGTTGCCGTGACACTGACCTCGGGGAGTTCCTCGTCGTTGTGGACGACGGCGTTGTTCAACACGTTCCGGAACACCGACTCCAGCATATCGTCGGCCAGCACCGTGACGTCCGGAATCACCGCTTCGGTCGAGACGATGGCGCGTTCGTGACTCGTACGCACGTCGTCGACCTGGTCCTCGAGCACGGACCGGACGTGCATCGGCGTCCGGTCGGCTTCCGAGCGAAGCAACACTTTCGTCACGTCGCCGGCGGTTCGCGTGATGTCTACGGCTTTGCGCCCCCCCTTCAACATCTGTCGGAGATACGCCTCGCTGTCGTCCTCGACGTGGTTCTGCAGAATGTCGCCGTACGCGATCACGAGCTGGAGAGCGTTGCGGACGTCGTGACGGACGACCTGGTTGAGCACCTCCAAGTTGTCACGCTGGCGCTCGATGGTCTGTTCGGTCCGTTTTCGGTCGTCGATGTCGAGGTGGATACCGACCGCCCGAACCGGTTCGCCGTCCTCGTCGCGTTCGGCGATCTTACCGATGTCGCGGATCCACTTCCAGGCCCCGTCGGCGGTCCGCATCCGGTGTTCCGTATCGTAAAGGTCGGTCTCGCACGCGATGTGGGCGTCCAGGGCGTCTTCGACCCGTGGCAGGTCGTCGGGGTGAACGCGACGTTCCCACTCCTCGAGGTGGGGCTCGATTTCGTCGAGCGAGAACCCGAGCATCCGGGCCCACTGCTCGTTGAACTCTACCTCGTCGGTGGTCATGTTCCAGTCCCAGACGCCGAGATCGGCACCTTCGACCGCGAGTTCGAACCGTTCTTTGAGCCGCTGGACGTCCCGCTCGCGTCGTTTCTGTTCGGTGATGTCGGTCGAAACACCGCAGAGGGCGGAGACCTCGCCGTCGTCGTCGTAGACGGGCGACTTTCGTGTTAGCCGGACGGTGTTCCCCGTCGCCGTCGGAATCGTCTCTTCTATCTCGATCGTCTCGCCGTTCTCGACGACCCGCCGGTCGTCAGCTCTGGTCGCTTCGACGACTTCCGGGGGGACGAGGTCGTCGTTCGTCAACCCGACGACGTCGTCGTTCTCTATGTTGAACAGTTCACGGCACGCCTGGTTCATCATGAGGTACCGGCCGTCGGTATCCTTCAGAAACACCGCCGCGGACATGGTCCCCATCACCGTCTCGAACCGTCGGTGAGTGCGCTGTAGCTTCCGTTCTCGTCGTCTGTGCTCGGTGATGTCACGCGCGACCCCGACGATTCGCGTCACCTGTCCGTTCTCGGTGATCGGGGTGAGTTTCGTCTGCCAGTGACTCGTCCCGCCCGGGAAGGTGAGGCTCTCCTCGTACTCGACCGTGTCCACCTGTTCGACACAGCGGCGGTAGTTCGCGGTGACCGTCGCGCCCTGCTCGTCGCCGAGAAGTTCACGAGGGGTCTGTCCGCGCAGTTCGTCCGCCGAGAGGCCAGTCCGACGCTGGTGTGCGGCGTTGCTCCGTCGGAACGTGAAGGTCGAGCCGTCGTCCGCCTGCACGACGTCGACGAGGAAGGCGGCGTCCTCCATCTCACGGAAGACCGTCTCGTACACGTCGACCAACTCGCCACCGGCCCCCGGAGTCTCCCCGGTGTCGGTATCACCGTTCGAACTGTCCTGCATATAGTTCGTCTGTGAGGCGAGTCAGTACAAATATCCAGCACTCCAAATATCTGTTTCTGTATTCGGGCTCCTCTCGGACGCGTGTTCGGCACCGTCGCGTCCCGCCGGCACTCGAAGCCAGTGGCACGCCGCCAGGGGCGCCACCCGATGCCACTTCGCGGCCCGGGCGTCGTGCGTCGTGAGCCGTGGTTGCGAGTGCAGCCACGAGACGTAATCGACTCCACTGCCGAGCGGACGTATGCGGATTCTCGTCACCGGTGCCACGGGATTCATCGGAAGCCGGCTCACCCCAGCACTCGCCGCCCGAGACCACGACGTCGCGGTGTTGACGCGCGACGCCGACAGCTACGACGGCGTCGCCGACACCGTCTACGAGGGCGACGTCCTCGACAGCGGGAGCTTCGAACAGGCGTTGACCGACGTCGACACGGCGTACTACCTGATCCACTCGATGGGGAGCAGCGACGACTTCGCCGAACGAGACCGGCGCGGCGCTCGAAACTTCCGGGAGGCCGCCGACGAAGCCGACGTCGAGCGAGTGGTCTATCTCAGTGGTCTCGGCGAGGAGGACGACGACCTCTCGAAGCATCTGCAGTCCCGTCGCGAGGTCGAGGAGATTCTCTCCGAGGGAGCGTTCGACCTGACGGTGCTGCGAGCCGCGATCATCATCGGCGACGGCAACGACAGCTTCCGAATCGTCAGCCAACTCGCGAGACGCTTGCCCCTGATGGTCACCCCCCGCTGGGTCCGCAACGACTGCCAACCGATCGCAGTCGACGACATCGTCGCCTATCTCGTCGGGGTGGCCGAGACACCGGAGACCGCCGGCGCCACCTACGAGGTCGGCGGGCCGGAGGTACTCACTTACGAAGACTTCCTCGACCGGACGGCGAGTGTGGCGGGCCGGCCGTCGGTGATCGTCCCGGTCCCGGTGTTGACGCCACGACTCTCCACGTACTGGGTGCAACTCACGACCGACGTCTCCAACGACATCATTCGACCACTCGTCGACGGCCTCAGGAACGAAGTCACGGCGGAGGACCGTCCCATTCGGAGCCTCCTGCCTATCGAACTGACGGGGTACGACGCCGCCATCGACCGCGCGCTCGACGGCGACCGCACCGAGACGGTGGGGACGCGTGTGTCTACGAAACTCGACGGGACGACTCCCCAGTAGCGACCCGTCGCTGGAGTCTCCCGCCCTGTCCGGCCGTCGTGCCCGTTACGTGTGAGGTCCGTCGGTGTCACGCGGACGGTCGCCGTGAGTCGGCGGCCGGCCGTCGGCTTCGCCCTCGCCTCGCTCGGCGGCGCTTCGGGCACGCACCACCGTGGACGCCGTCCCCGGACCCACTGACCCGACGCTTCTCGGCCGCCTCTGCCCGAGGTGTCGGCGCTGTCCGCTCCTGTCGTGCGCTCACTCGCGCTCGCCGGTGAACTCGTCGAACAGGGCCGAAACCCGCTCCTCGATGTCGTCTCTGATCTCTCGGACCCGTTCGATGGACTGGCCGTGTGGGTCGTCGAGCGCCCAGTCACGAACGTCGACGTCTGCGTCGAGTTCGAGCGTCGAACAGCCCATCGTGACGACGACGTCGCACTCGCTCAACTCCTCGGTCGAGACGTCCCGCGGGGTCCGGTCGGAGAGGTCGATGCCGACTTCCTGCATCGCCTCGACGACTTCCGGGTGCACCTCGTCCGCCGGGTGCGTCCCCCCCGTGAGCACGTCTACGCTGTCCGACAGGCCACGTTCGTCACGCTCTCGTTCCGCGAAGGCCGTCGACATCTGACTCCGACCGGCGTTCTGGACGCAGACGAATCCGAACCTCACGTGTTCAGTACGCATGTTCGGTCGAACAGCGAGGTGTTCAAAGTGAGTTCCTATGACTACTATTGAGCGATACCGTGCACTCGGTACCGGACGCCAGTCGTGAACGCCGTCGGGGAGAACCCCTCGACGGTACGCGTCGCTCGGGCGGGCGCTGTCTCGGACCGATTCCGACCGATTCGTCGCTCTCTCGCTGACACCTTGCAGCCTCCGGCGCCGTGCGACTACCTCGGGAACCGACTGTAGCGCGCTGCCCACGCGTAGAGGAACTGAAACGCAGGGTCGAGTTCTTTCGCCATGGTCGTCGGTTCGTACTCGACGTGCGGAGGACTCTCGTCGTATGACCGACGGGAAACGAGCCCCGCTTCGACGAACTGCTTCAGCCACAGTGAGAGGACTTTCGGTGATGCACCGGTCGCCTCCTCGAGTTCTGTGAACCGGAGCGGTCGCTGCTCGCAGAAGAGAGAGTAGAGTATCGACATCGCGTGTGCGCTGGTGAGCAACCCGAGGAGCGTGCTGACCGTCTCGTTCAACTTCTCGGGCGTCTCGTCGATAGGTGGTACCCCGTCGAGCAGATACAGGTACTCCTTGACCACCGTCTCCGAATCCGGTCGTACAGACGAGCCCGTGTGTTCTGACCGAGCAGAGTGACGTCCCGCCTCGTCGAGTGACCTCATGGCAGTCGTACAGCCGATGACGAGATATAGATGCCGTGCGGGGTGAGAGAGATAATCGACCCCGGAACGGTCGCTTTCCGCAGGGATAGCTGCTTTCGTATAAGAAACTGGACACTATTTGGTCGCGTCCCGCGTACACCGTTCGAGACGTATGAACTCACAACACCCCTCGAAAGTGCTCGTCGCTGGTGCGAGCGGTAGAACCGGTCGTGAGATCCTCCGCGAACTGGCCGACCGGTCGGTCGCGGTCCGTGCGATGACTCGGTCGGCCGAGAACCACGAATCACTCGTGGCGAACGGAGCTGACGAGGTCGTCGTCGGCGACCTGTTGAACCTCGCAGACGCTCAGAGAGCCGTCGAAGACTGCGACGCCGTCCTGTTCGCTGCGGGGTCGAGTCTCGCCACCGGCCTCACCCGACCCAGCCGTGTCGTCGACGGAGACGGCGTCTGAATCTCATCGAGGCGGCCGTCGAAGGAAGCGTCGAGACCTTCGTCCTCCAGAGTTCCATCGGCGTCGGTACCTCCCGGAAGGGGATGCCGCTCTGGGCGAGACTGTTCGTCCTTCGCTGGGCGGTCAGAGAGAAAGCGCGTGCTGAGCGCGCACTCGTCGACTCGGGGCTCCGTTACGTGATTGTCCGCCCCGGCTGGATGAACGACGAGGTGGCGACGGGAGACCTTCTCGTCGGTGAGGGGTCGAGAACGATGACGGGTTCGATTCCGAGAGCGGACGTCGCCCGTCTCATGGTCGCTTCTCTGAACGCGCCGGAAGCTCTCGGTCGCACGTTCGAAGTCGTCGCTCGGCACGCCGCGAAGGGCGTCACCCCACCGTCCCTCGTCGACGACAGTTGGGCCCAACCGAGCAGTTCGGCGGACACGTCTCTGGAGGCGTAAGTCGGTGTTCGCGCTGCTCCAGACGAGCTCCCTCTTCGGAGTGCCGTTCGTCTTCCTACTCGCGGTTTCAGCCGTCCTCGGTGGGCTCATGGCCGGGTTCTTCTTCGCCTACTCGGTGAGTGTCGTACTGGCGCTGCAGACCCTCTCGGCACCGGAGTACACGAAGGTGATGCAAGAGATAAACGAGAAGGTGCTGAACGTGTCGTTCGGTGTCGTGTTCTTCGGTGCTGCCGTGGTCTCCCTCGGTGGCGCGGCTGTCGTCCTGTTCCATGGTCACTGGCAGACGCTGTACGGACAGCTGTATCTCGCAGGAATCGTCGTCTACCTCACCGGAACGTTCCTCGTCACGGCCGGGGTCCACATTCCAACGAAC
>NZ_JBEPXO010000018.1:0-45077 GCF_041641895.1 Salinigranum sp.
TATCCATCATTCGATTATGTCTTGCACATACAGTGCAATAAGGATTCGGATGTCACGCGACGCGTGTTCGGAGTCTCGAGCCCCCATGACGGTCAGAAGACCCGTTTTGACCCTTTTGAAGCCGTTTTGTTCTCGTCTACTGACGTTCGTCTGCTCCCCATCCACCAGATTGGTTGTGCTTATATTGGGCACAATAACCGATAGACTTTTGCGTCAGCCGCCGGTACGGGAGGGTGAGGAAACACAGATGAGCTCGAACATCGACGTGACCGAGACACTCGACGTGAAAGGACAGAACTGCCCGATGCCGGTCATCAAGACGAAGCAGGCGATGGACGACCTCGCCGCGGGCGAGGTACTGGAGGTCGTCGCGACCGACAGCGGAAGCATGAGCGACATCGAGGGCTGGGCCGACTCCACGGCAGGCGTCGAACTCGTCGACCAGGTCGAGGGCGACGGCGTCTACACCCACTACGTCCGCAAGACGGAGTGAGTCGATGAGTACGGACACCCCCCCGCGGGCGGACGACGACCAGCAGACGGACGGCGAGGTCGAACAGCGAGCGGACCCGGAGATACACGCCCGCATCGACGAGCTGGAGGCCGAACTCGCCGACCTGAAGGCCGCGACCGAAGACCGTCCGCAGAAGATGGTCATCATCGCGACGAAGGGGACGCTCGATATGGCGTACCCCCCGCTCATCCTCGCGTCGACGGCCGCGGCGTTCGGCTACGACGTCACCGTCTTCCACACCTTCTGGGGGCTCGAGATCCTCCACGAGGAGCACGCCTCGAAGCTGAAGCTGAGTTCGGTCGGGAACCCGAACATGCCGATGCCGAACGCCGTCGCGGCGCTCCCGGGCATGGACGAACTCAGTAGCCGCATGATGCGCAAGCGCATCGCCGACAACGACGTCGCGACGGTCGAGGAGCTCGTCCAGACCGCCCTCGACAGCGGCGTCGACCTCCAGGCGTGTCAGATGACCATCGACCTCCTCGGCTACGACGAGGAGGACTTCTTCTCCGGCGTCACGGTCGGCGTCGGCGCGGCCACCGCCTTCCAGGAGATGGTCGACGCCGACATCCAGCTCCTCGTCTGAGTTTCACGCCCGGCGCACGCTGTCGGCCGTGACCGTGTCGACGGGGTCGGTACCCCGACTCGCCGAGCGTCCCGAGGAGGCAGCGCCGACGACGTCAGTCGCTCGCGCCGGCCTCACCGACGCCCGTGAGTTCCGTCACGTCGAGTCGGACGAGCGCGAACATCATCTCCGACGGCGCCTCGAAGACGTGGTAGAACGGGATCTCGAGTTCGCGGTCGGCCCCGCTGACGGACTCGTCGGGAAGACGGTGCCGAGAGAGCTCTTCGACCGTGTTCCGGTGCTCGAGCCGCCCGCGAGCGAGGACGCTCTTCCAGCCGGCGTCCGTCTCGGCGGCGACCACGAACGTCGCGTCGTCGGTGGCCTCGATGTACTCGCGCTTGCGACTCCCCGGGGCGTACCCGAGTCGGAAGTAGACGTCCTGCTCCTCGGGGTCGTAGGTGTACGCGACCGGAATCGCGTACGAGTCGTCCCCCTTCGCGAGCGAGAGGACGCCCGTCGTCTGCTTCGCGAGGAACGCGTCGATGCCCGCCTTGTCGAGTGCGGGCGCCGGTGAACGGGTCATGCGGTGAGATAGCACCGAGGCAACGTAAGCGCACCGAGAGACCGTGCGGGGGGCGACGTGGCTTGCCGGCCGCGGGACGACACCGGAGACGAGGACACGGCGGCGTGGCCACTCGACTCACGCGACGCCGACAGTCACTACGTGTAGTCGTCGGTGCCTGCGCAGTGAGGACGCGCCGACGGGGCGCGGGACACGGCACGGGATAACTGGTGAGAGCCGTCGTCCGTGCGCCCACAGCGAGCGAAGGACAGCACCCACCTAACCATGTGTTCGTCGTGCGACAACCCGCAGCGGGGTCACCGCGTCGCCGACTCCGGTGGGACCAGCAGGACGTTGTTGTGTCCCTGTGCGACGACCGACTCGGAGGTGCTCCCGAGGAGCAGTCGGCGGAGGCGGCTCTGTCCTCGCGCCCCGAGGATGGTTACTGTCGCGCCCACGCGCGCCTCCTCGGCCAGTATTTCCTCGACGACGCCGCCCTCGCGGACGTTCGTCTCGACGTCGATGCCCATCCGGGTCTCGAGTTCGTCTGCGAGTCCGGCGAGGCGGTCGTGAGCCGCGGCCTCGTCCTCGGCGTTCTGTTCGTGGCCGCGGACGTGCAGGAGGGTCGCACGCTTCGTCGCTCCCTGGAGCTGGGGGACGAACTCGAACGCCCGGTCGGCGTTCGCCGAGAAGTCCGTCGCGAACAGCACGTTCTGGAACAGGTGTTCCTTGGCGACGGCGTGGGTGTCGCCCTCCTTCGTGATGCGTTCGACCAGGAGCGGTCGCACGGTCGTCCGGGCGACGTTTCGCGCCGTACTCCCGATGAGTCGGTTCTGAAGCGGGCTCTGCCCGCGGGAGCCGACGACGACCATGTCGGCGTGGAGTCGCTCGGCGAACCCGTTGATTCGACGGTGTGGCGTCCCGCGAGCGACGTGCGTCTCGACCGTGAACCCTTCCGACTCGAAGACCTCGCGCTGGGAACGGAGCGCCTCGTGGCGGTTCGAGGCGACGTCCATCCCGGGGAGGCCGCTCGACACGTTGTCGGGGACGACGGTGACCAGGTGCACCTCCGTGACGCCGATACGTTTCAGACACTCGAGGCACGTCCGCGACCGCATGGCCGTCTCGTTCGCGTCCGAGAGGTCGGTGGCGAAGATGATGCGCATGAGTCCCTGTAGGTCCCCGAGCGATATAATATTGTGTTTTTCACGCAATATAAATGGGTTCGACGCGGACGAGTGAGCGTTATACGCACAGACCGCTTCGCATCATCCGAGAGGTGACGCGTATTAACCCTGACAACGACAGACATCCTCGTCCGCGGCATCGTTCTCGGAGTCGCCATCGCGGCCCCTGTGGGACCGATTGGAGTCCTGTGTATCCAGCGGACGCTTTCTAACGGGCGACGGTCGGGCTTCGTCAGCGGCCTGGGTGCCGCCTCCGCCGACGCAGTGTACGGTGCTATCGCCGGATTCGGTATCACAGCACTCGCTGCGCTCTTGCTCGAATTCGAGACGAGCGTCCGCGTCGGAGGGGGCCTCCTGTTACTGCTCCTCGGTGTGCGCGCGTTCCGGACTGAGCCGTCTGAGCCGACCGGAACGTCCGCGTCACGGGGCCTCCTCGGCGACTACGGGTCGACGTTCCTGCTCACCATCACGAACCCGATGACGATACTGGCGTTCGTCGGCGTGTTCACGAGTCTGGGCGTCGGTCTCACGGGCGACTCCCTCGACGCGAGCGTCCTCGTTCTCGGCGTCTTCGTCGGCTCTGTGTGCTGGTGGCTCTGTCTGAGCGTCGGCGTCGACGCCCTCCGAACGCGCCTGACACAGCGCGTCCTGCACCGAGTAAATCAGGTCGCCGGCGGTATCATCGTCGGATTCGGACTGCTCGCGCTCGGGAGCGTGCTGTGAGAGCGTGAAGAAAGTCTGTGAGAGAGTGAGAGAGACCGTCAGTCCGCCGTCGAGGGAACCGTCCCCTCCGAGTCGGCGCGGAGTTCGCGGATACTGCTGAGGACGACTGCGCCGGCCACGAGCAGCGCCGCACCGACGATGACGACCAGGCTGACCGTGTTGAGGACGTCGATGCCGAGGTAGTTGCCCACCTGACGGATGGCGACAGCGAACGCGCCCAGGAGGAGCATCACGCCGAAGTAGACCTTGATCCCCTCCTCGTCGACGAGGCTCGTCGCGGCCGCACCGAGACGCGCGCCGAGGGCGCTCCCCGCCAGGAGGGGGGCGACGATGGAGAGGTCGACCGCGCCCGACTGCGCGTAGAGGAACGACCCGATACCGCCCGAGAAGACGATCTCGAAGAGGTCGGTCCCGACGGCGACGGGCACGGGCACGCCGATGGCGTAGAACAGCGCGGGCATGCGGATGAAGCCACCGCCGACGCCGAGGAAGCCCGAGAGCAGGCCCGTGAAGAACGCCACGATCAACACCATCCACAGCGAGACGGTGATGCCCCCACGGAGCGAAATCATCGGCGGGACGTGGTAGGACTGAATCTTCTTCGCGATGTCGGGGATGTCGTGCTCGTCGTCGCTCTCGTTGCTCTCGTCGACGTCGTGGCTGATGCCACCGCCGCCGCCACGGAGCGCCTCGCGCGTGACGAACGCGCCGATGCCGCCCAAGAGGACGACGTAGGCGACGCTGACGACGCTGTCGGCGAGGCCGATGTGCTGGAGGTACTCCAGTCCGATTTTCCCCACTTCGATGCCCAGGGTGGTCCCGATAATCATCGAGACGCCGAGTTTGTAGTCCACCTGTCCCAGGTCACGGTGCTTCAGCGTGGCGATGACGCTGGTCCCGAAGACGAACGCCAGGCCGGACCCGACGGCGACGTTCGGCTCGTAGCCCATCACCAGGAGTGCGGGCGTGACCAGGAACGACCCGCCCATCCCGAAGAAGCCGAACAGGATGCCGATGAGGAGGCCGAACCCGGCGAACATCGCGAGCAGGGCGGCGCTGACACCGAACAGTTCCATCGCCATCGTCACTCACCCCGCAGCATGCGGACGACGTACTTCCCGAACAGCTGTTCGAGCGCCCCGTAGCCAACGTAGAGAATCGCCGCCTCTACCAGCACGAGGCCGACGAGCGCGGCCGCCAGCGCGTTCCCGGAGAGGGTTTCGATGCCGAACATCACCGCTCACCTCGTTCTAGTCTTGCACTCATTGCGGATTCTTGCACAGAACACACTACACTGGGGGTGGACATAACGGTTTTGGACTCATCGTACAATACTATATTCCGCTAACCGACTGATGGTGATGTATACGTTATGGGTGGCTTACCGCTGTGGTCGTCGCCGACCGAGCCCGCACGTCCAGCGTTCGCGGGCGTGGGCGAACCGTGGTGAGCGACGACAGACGGCGGCAAACGACGACGAACACGACAGAGAGCGCAGCAGTAGCTCCGAGAAGCCGTTCGGGCAGGTCGGTCGGCACGAGGCGCGTCGTGTCCGTCTTGTGCTTAAGCTACACACCTACTCGAACGGAGACGGGCAGCACCGTCGGCACGAAACGCCCGTCGAGGCGTTCGAGCGACGAGGAACGGGGACATGACTTAAGCAGACATGCGTGGTACAGACGCCGGGCCAGGAAGTCGAGGACGCCGTTGGTCGTGCGGAGTGGCTTCACAAGCGCGTGTCTCCGGGCTGTGACCGGCGCCGAAAACAACCGCTCAGTCAATGAATACGAAACCACAGAAACTCTCGCCGGGCGACGTCCACTACCTCTCCTTCGAGGGGGGAGGGGGCAAGGGAGCAGCCTATCTCGGCGCGCTGGCCGCGCTCTCCCATCCCGAAATCGGACTCCTCCAGTACGAGGCGGAGACAGACGACTACCACCTGCGACGGTGGACCAGTGCGGACGGGGTCGGTATCAGGGGAGTGGCCGGCGCATCCGTCGGCGCAATCACCGCCGCGTTGCTCGCGAGCGGATGGGGCATCCGTGCGCTGTACGAGGACGTCGTCTCGGATCGAACGGCGCTCGCGGGCTTCTTCGACCCCGCCGAACCCACACACCGCAAGGTACCGGTCGCGCTGCGTGCCGACGGGGAGTCGTCTCCGCGGACGGCCGGGTCCACGCACCCCGGGAACCATCTCGTCGAGACGCGAGAGCGGGGGAGGTTCGTGCAGCTGCTCGACAGGGACTGGGCGAGGGCAGTGGGCGACGGTCCGCTCGGAGAACTGGCCGCGCTCCTCACGCCGAACCCGGCCGTTCGTCAGGTCCTCACCGGTCCGGTCGGACATCTGCAGAACCTCTGGCTCGACTACGGCCTGTTTTCGGGATGTGCCGGACAATCCTTCCTCGAGACCAGTATCCGGGAGGGGTGGTTTATGACTCACTCCGACGACGAAGGGCAGAACGTCACCTTCAGCGAGCACAGACGACGCTGCGGCATCGACCTGGTACTGACGGGGACGAACCTGCGAACAGGCCGCGCGGCGTACCTGTCTGAACGACACGGGCTCGGCGGGATGCCCGTCGCCGAAGGCGTGCGGATCTCGATGGGCCTCCCGCTCGTCTTCAAACCGGTCCGCGTGTCCCGAGACGCGGACCCGCGCTACGCCGGGCTCTGGGTCGACGGCGGCGTCCTCAACAATAACCCCATTCACGCGTTCGACCACGACGACGGCACGTTCAACGAAGCCGTCCTCGGGTTGCGTCTGGAGGTCGATACGGACAACGAGATAACGGGTCTGGTGAGCTACCTGAAGGCGATCGGCAAGACGTACCTCGACGCCTCGGAGACGCGCGAGATCCGAACCGAACAGGAGGAACACCAGACGGTGTCACTCCCGATTCCGGACGGGACACTCGGCCTCCTCGAGTTCACGCCGACCGAGGAGAACCTCTGGAAGGCCAGCGTCGCGTCTGCGAACGCTATCTACGACTACTTCGAGGTCGACGGGGACCCGGAGTCGTCTCTCAGGGAGGTCGTCGGGCTACGTGGACCGTGAGGCGGTCGGGCCTGTCTCGAAGCGGGTCGAGGGCGCTCAGCAGAGCAGACGAAGAGCGTCGACCGGCGAGGGCGCTCAGCAGAGCAGACGAAGAGCGTCGACCGGCGAGGGCGCTCAGCAGAGCAGACGAAGAGCGTCGACCGGCGAGGGCGCTCAGTCGCCGGCCAGCGACTCCTGGCTGGCGGCGCAGTTGTTCGGGCCGAGTTCGAGTTCGAACGCCTCGTCGTCGTCCGCGGACTGCTGGCCGAGGTTGGTCGCGATGATGTCCTCGTAGTTGCCGGGACGGGGCGGCATGTCCGAGAGGACGAGTTCGACGAACTCGTCTTCGTCCATCGTCAGCGCGTCCATCTTCGCGGTCAGTTCGCCGAGCGGTGCGGTGTACGTCCCATCGGGCGCGGGCGTCGCGGCGTCGCTGAAGTGCGCGCCGGCGACGAGCGTCTCGTCGGGGAGCGTGAGCACGCGTTCCTGGAGCGACTCGTACAGCATCCGGGCCGCGTCGGGCGCTCCCTCGTCGCCTTCTTCGAGGTCGGGCCGGGCGACGCTCTCGGTGAAGAGGCCGTCACCGGTCGCCAGCAGACGCCCGCCGACGAGGTAGGAGGTCATCCCGGTCGTGTGGCCGGGGGTGGCGACCACCTCGATGTCGGCGTCACCCACCGCGAGGACGTCGCCGTCCTCGACGGTCTCGACGACGTCGGCGTAGGTCACACCCCGGTCGACGGCCGCCTCGGGGATGACGCCCCTGACACCTTCGTCGTCGAGGTCACGGACGCCGCTGACGTGGTCGGCGTGGATGTGCGTGTCGACGGCGTACTTGAGGGTCGCCCCCAGGTCCTCGGCGTCGGCGAGGTAGCGGTCGGTGAACGCCCGGAGTGGGTCGATGACGGCCGCCTCACCGTCGGAGACGACCAGGTAGGCCAGACAGCCAGAGGAGGGCCGCTGGTACTGGTAGACGGTACCGGGGCCATCGTAGCCTTCGATCTCGACCCGGTCGTACAGGCGTGCCCAGCCGTTCATCCCCTCGTCGAGGTGGACCACGTCACGGCCCGCTTCCTTCAGTACGCCCGCGACGTACTCGCTGGCGCCACCTTTCGCACAGAGGACGACCAGTGGGTCGCCCTCGGGCACGCGGTCGAGGAGGTCGTCGTCGACCTCGTCGAGGAACTCGTAGTACGGGATGTTCACGATTTCGACGGAGTCGCCGTCGACGCGCCACTCCGCGAAGTCGCTCTCCATCCGCGTGTCGAGGATCGTCACGTCCTCGCCCGCATCGACCTGCTGCTTGAGTTCGGCGGGAGCGATGCTGTCGACCGTGACGTCAGGCGTCGGGAAGTCGTCTGCGTCCATCTTCGACTACATGTATATTGCACACTCTCATAAGTATTGCGCACTAGACCCAATACAGTCTCGGCGGGGGGTCGCCCGCAAATCTGGACAGGTACGACAGACAGATTACAACCCACGAAACCCCACTCATTAGCCGTTAGAGGGCGTTTGAGGGGCCCTTCGGCTACCTGAACGCGGGTCGTCTGGGTCGTCCCTCGACGAGTTCCCCTGCCGGAAGACCTCGCGAGCGCGTCTACTTGCGCAGACAGTATAGTGCTCCAAAGGCAAGACAAAGTCGGCGGATGCGCTATCGTCCGGCGACGAACTGAAACGGGGATTCGCTGTCTGCCGTATCGTCGAGTGGGTGCGAGTTCTGCTTCTCTCTGCGGTGCTCCACGAACTGCTCGGGGACGAGACGGTGCGGAGCTACGACGGGTCGTGGACCCAGTGGGGCAACTCGTCCGCGCGCCCATCGAGGCCGGCGAGCGAGTCGGAGTCCGCTCGGGCCGCCTCCTCGCCGCCGTCGGGGCCGGACTAGAAGGAGACGTCCGTCTCGAGGTCCTCGGTGGCGTCCTTCAGTCCGTCGCGCCGTGCGTCGGACGCGAGACGCGTCGAGAGGTCCTCGTCGGTCAGGAGTTCGGCGAACTCGTCGCGGAACCGGTGGCTCACCCGGGCCGCAGCGGCCTCGCTCCGCGCCACGAGATAGGCGCGCCGGACCGCCTCTGGGTCCGCGTCGACCGTCTCGCGGCACGCGTCGAGCGAGGTACCGCTGACGACGAGGGGACGGACCTCGTCGTCGAGCGGTGTGTGGTCGGCGTCGGCGACGAGATGGAGGTCCATCCGCGCCTCGAACACCGTCGACGCGGAGACGTCGAGTTCGTCGGCCAGGTCGGCGTCGGTCCGTCCGTCGAAGAACCCGCGGAGGACGGTGACGAGCGCGTCGGTGCCGAGCGCCGACCGGAAGGAGAACCGGTCGCGCATCGCCTCGACCAGTTCCACGAGGCGCTCGTCGCCGACTTCGCGGTCCTCGTCCTTGAGCGACCCGCGGCCCGCCTCCTGTCGCTCGGTGACCGTGTCGGAGCCCGTCGCCTCGAGGAAGATGTCACGGAGTTCCTCGGTCTTCTCGTCCATGGACCCGACTGTAGAGTCGGCGGGAGCAAAAGCCTGCTGTCGGGGACGTGAGGGAGCACGGCCGCCGGGAGAGACGAGGCGGCCGTGGGGAAACAGCGTCGCCGGGGCGCGGAGCAGACGCCACCGGAGAGAGTCGCCCGGCCGAGCAGACCCGACTGGCTTCGTCAACCGAACTATTCAAGACGGTTTACGAAGCATCGTCGGGTACAATGGCGACGAACACAGAGTCGGTCGAACTCGTCGGTGACGAGGTGGTCGGCAACGTCGCGCGGGCGGTCCTCTTCGCGGCCGCGACGGCGGCGACAGCGCCGGTCGACCTCGTCCACCCGCTCGCGCCGAACGTACCGATCACGCTCCAGACGCTCTGGGTCTACCTCTCGGGCATCGTCCTCGGGCCGATATGGGCCGGGTTCGCCTTCGTGCTCTACCTGCTGGCGGGCCTCATCGGCCTGCCCGTCTTCGCCGGCGCGAACGCCGGCCTGGGTGTCCTCCTGGGACCGACCGGGGGTTTCCTCGTCGGATTTCCCCTCGCCGCGGTGACCATCGGCCTCGTCACCCACGGCGTCGACGGTATCGACCCGCTGGGCGAGATTCCCGTCCCCCGCATCGTCGTCGCACTCGTCGCCGGCAGCGCCGTCGTCTACGTCGCCGGGGCGGTCGGGTTCGCACTCGTCCAGAGCATCGGTCTCGTCGCCAGCGTCTCGGCCGTCGTCCTCCCGTTCCTCCCGGTTGCCGCGATAAAGATGGCCGCGACAGTCGCCATCGTCCGGAGCGACGCTATCGTCGCGCGCTGAGGCCGTGATACGGGTTCGAAGCCTCACCCATCGGTACGCCGAGGACGTGACGGCCGTCGACGACGTCTCGCTGGTCGTCGACGACGGCGAGTTCCTCGTCCTCGCGGGACCGAACGGGTCGGGCAAGACGACGCTGGTCCGGCACTTCAACGGCCTCCTCGACCCCGACGCTGGCAGCGTCGAGGTGAACGGCCGGGGGGTCGACGAGGACGTCGTCGCCGCCCGGACGGCGGTCGGCATGGTGTTCCAGGACCCCCGCGACGGGTTCGTCGCCGCCACCGTCGGGGCGGACGTGGCGTTCGGTCCCGAGAACCTCGGCCTCAACCGTGCGGAGATCAGGCGACGGGTGGACGACGCGCTCGACGCCGTCCAACTGGGCGGGAGGCACGAGGCGCGCATCGAGGAACTCTCCGGCGGCGAACGCGAGCGGGTCGCCATCGCCGGAGCGCTCGCGATGGACCCCGACCACCTCGTCCTCGACGAACCGTTCACCGGCCTCGACTGGCCCGCGCGGCAGGCCGTCCTGGGGCGACTCGAAGCCCTCCACGAGTCCGGGCGAAGCGTCGTCGTCGTCACGCACGACCTGCGCGACGTCGCCGCGCTCGCGGACCGGGTCGTCGTTCTCTCCGAGGGCCGAATCGCGCTCGACGCCCCAGACCCCGACGCCGACCGGCTGGCGGAACTGGGGGTCCGCCCGCCCTGACGAGCGGATGAGCCTCTCGTACGCCGCGGGCGACTCGCTCGCCCACCGACTCGACCCGCGGACGAAACTCGCGGTCCAGGCCGGCTTCGCCGTCGCGGCCGTCGCCCACACCACACCGCGGGGTCTTCTCGTACTCACGGCCGTGACGCTGCTGTTCCTCCGCCTCGCGTCGACGCCGCTGGTGGCGAGCCTCCGCTCGTACCGCGCGTTCCTGCCCTTCCTCGTCGCGGCTCCGGTCGTCGAGGCGCTGACGCTCGGCGCGCCGTGGCTGGTGGTCGAAGACGCCGTCCGACCGGCGCTCGCGTCCTACCGCGTGGTCCTGCTCCTCCTGGTGTCGACGGCGTACATCCGCACCACCCCCGTCCGGGAGTCCCGCGCGGCCATCCAGCACCTCCTGCCCGGGCGGGTCGGCGTCCTGCTGGGCGCCGGCGTCGGCCTCGTCCTCCGCTTCCTCCCGCTGATGCGCCACGACCTGGCGACCATCCGGAGCGCGATGGCCGCCCGCCTGGGCGACCAGCGCTCGCTGTCCGACCGGATCCGACTGATCGGGGTGACGGGGCTCGGACGGGTGTTCCTGCGCGCGGACCGCCTCGCGCTCGCGCTCCGGGCCCGCTGTTTCTCGTGGAACCCGACGTTGCCACCCCTCGCCTTCGAGCGACGCGACTACCCGGTGCTGGTCCTCTCGGCCGTGCTGGCGCTGACAGCGTTGGTCTGAACGTCGTCAGTCGGTCGGGTTGATAAACACCCTCGGTATCGATAGGAAACCCGTATTCCGTTGGGGGAGAATGTCCGTACGCCGCGAACGACCGTGGTCACCGGTCAACACCGTATCGGGGGAGAGGGGCTGCGGCCGGAGACACGGCGACGCGGACCGAGGGGAGGGTCACGCGAGGAGTCAGTGCTCGTCGTCGCCGTCCGCTGGCGACGGCGTGTCGTCGTCGAGCGTCGACGAGAGCAGCGTCCGCGTCCCGCGCCGGAGACGCTGTGAGAGCGCCGTATCCGAGATGCCGAGTCGGTCGGCGAGGGCTCCGAGCGTGACCGCACGCGGAACGTCGTAGTAACCGGCCTCGAGTGCGGCGAGGAGCGCCTCGCGCTGCGGGTCGGTGAGCGTCGGGGGGACGCCGTCCTGCGGACTGCGGTGGAGTTCTTCGAGCGTCAGCGAGACGCCGGCGTCGACGCACCACTGGTTGAACGTGGAGACGTCGGTGTGGTCGTCGAAGCGCGCACGGAACGTCCAGACGGTGTCCGTGCCCGACGCCTCGAGGAGCGCCCCGCCGCTCTCCCTGATGGCCTCGATGACGCTGCTCATCACGCCCGTCCACCGCACGCGGAACAGCGTCTCCTCGCCCACCTCGTCGACTGCGGTGAGCTGTTCTACGAGCAGGGAGTCCGCGAGTGTCCCCTCGACCCGACCGGCGTCGTCCGTCGGAACCCAGAGGTACGGGACGACGGCGTCGCCCGTCGGAACGAGCGTCTCGAGTCGGACCGGCCCGTCGGAACTCGCCGCGAGCGCCTCGCCGATGGGAAACTGCGCCGTCGGCACGGAGAACTGGATGACGGCGCTCATGCGCGCGTCGAGCGGTCGACTGTACGCGCTGACGGAGACTCGACGACGACCACACGGTCCGGGGTGGGACCAGTCCTGCGGAGGTACATCGTCTCGTACGTGACGGCCGGATGTCTTGTAATGCGTGCATCAGGTTCGGGGGAAGCGTGGACGCTCCGAGCGCGACTCCGGTGAGGTCCCGCCCGACGCAGAGCCACGAGCGCGACCGCACCAGCACAACGGTTAACACACCTCCGGACCCGGGTTTTGGTATGCTACTCCAGGCGGTGACCCGTGAGACGTTCTGGACCATCGGCCCCGTCGGCGAGGCCGTCTTCTACTTCCTCGCGGCCGTCGCGGTGCTCGTGTTCTCGTACGGCGTGTACGAGCGGTTCGCCAGGTACGCGAAAGGGACGGCCGACCCCTTCGAGCGACTCGACGACCTCTCCGGACGGGTGCGGCGCGCGGCACGGATGCTCGTCTCGAACGAGGCGCAGTTCGACCGCGACCTGTACGCGGGCGTGATGCACGCGTTCATCGTCTGGGGCTTCCTCACGCTCCTCATCGGGACGACCATCCTCGCCATCGACATTGACATCTACCGGCGCCTGACGGGAGAGTCGTTCTTCGTCGGTGACTTCTACCTCTCGTACTCGCTGGTGATGGACGCGCTGGGACTGCTGTTCGTCGTCGGCGTCGGCATGGCGCTCTATCGCCGCTACCGGGTGCGAGAGGAGCGCCTGTGGGGGAAACACACTGGCTTCGAGGACGACGCGTTCGTCTGGACGCTCTTCCTCCTGGGGGTGGGTGGCTACGTCACCGAGGCGCTCCGCATCGTCGGCACCGACTTTCCCCCGTTCGAGACCGTCTCGTTCGTCGGCTACTTCGTCGCGAGCGTCTTCGCAGCCGGAGGGATGTCGGCCGGGTTCGCGGAGACGCTCTACACCTGGGCGTGGTGGTCACACGCGGTGCTCGCGCTCGCGTTCGTCGCCGCCATCCCCTACGCGAAGCCGTTCCACATGCTCTCGTCGCTCGCAAACGTCGTCACCCACGACGAGAAGGCGGGACTGCGTCTCCCGAAGGTGCCCGAACACCTCGCGCCGGACGAAATCGGCTACACGAACATCGACGACCTCTCGTGGCGGCAACTGCTCGACATGGACGCCTGCACCAAGTGCGGGCGGTGTTCCGCGGCCTGTCCCGCGAAGGCGTCGGGACGGAACCTCGACCCGCGCGACGTCATCCTCGACCTGAAAGCCTATCGAGAGTCGGTCGACGCCGGGGGCGAGGAGGTGGACATCGTCGCCGACGGCGGCACCTCGGTCATCGCGGCGGAGTCGATGAAGGCGTGTATGGCCTGCATGGCCTGCATGGACGCCTGCCCGGTCGACATCGAGCACCTCACGCACTTCACGGAGATGAACCGCCGCCTCACCGAGACGGGCCAGCAACCCGAGCAGGTCCAGGAGGCGATGATGAACGTCTTCCAGAACGGCAACGCGTTCGGCGACCCCGCGCGGAAGCGCCCCGACTGGGTTTCGGACCTCGACTTCGAGGTGCCGGACGCCCGCGAGGAGTCGGTCGAGTTCCTCTGGTACGTGGGCGACTACCCCTCCTACGACGAGCGCAACCAGCGCGTCGCGCGGGCGCTCGCGCGAATTCTCCACGAGGCCGGCGTCTCGTACGGCATCCTCTACGAGGACGAGGCCAACGACGGCAACGACGTCCGGCGGGTCGGCGAGGAGGGCCTGTACGAGATGCTCGTCGAGGACAACGCGGGCGCGATGGCCGACTGCGACTTCGAGAAAATCGTCTGCACCGACCCCCACTCGTACAACACGTTCGCGAACGAGTATCCGGAGATGGCCGCCGAACTCGGCGTCGAGTTCGACTACCCCGTCTTCCACTACACCCAGCTATTGCGGACGCTCGTCGAGGAAGACCGACTCGGCCTCGGGTCGGTGGACAGGACGGTCACCTACCACGACCCCTGTCACCTGGGGCGGTACAACGGCGTCTTCGAGACGCCCCGCGAGGTGGTCGTGGCGACCGGCGCGGACCTCGTCGAGATGCCGCGCAACCGGGACGACTCGTTCTGCTGTGGCGGCGGCGGGGGTGGCCTCTGGACCGACCAGGACGAGCACACCAAGCCGAGCGAGGAGCGGTTGAGAGAAGCGACCGAAGACACCGTTCGCGTTCCCGAGCAGTTCGTCGTCGCCTGTCCGATGTGCGCGACGATGTACGAGGACGGGCGGAAAACCGGTGGCTTCGAGGAGGAACTGGAAATCGTCGACGTGAGCGAACTCGTCGTCGAGGCGCTCGACGCCGGCACCGGGACGGGCGCCAGCGGCGTCGGCACCACACCCTCGGCGGCGGACTGACCCGGGCCCGGCGGCCACCTCTGGGAGGTGGCGTGGAACCCCCACACGGACCTCACCGACGTGTGAACGGCCGAACACGCCGACGGTAGGGTTATGCTCACGTACGTTGAATTGATTTGACATGCCGGACGGTGTAGAACGGATCACGCGCCCGCTCGGGAACGTCGTGCGTGACGTGGGGCTGGCAGTCGCCGAGGGGCAGCAGGCGCTCGACGAGGCGCTCGACAGGACGTACCGCCGGGAGGGCGACGACGGCGTGCTGGGCTGGGGGACTCCGTGGTACCGCTTCGCGGAAGTCGAGGTCGACCTCCAGCTGTACTTCTACACGCACGAAGAGGAGGAGGGCCTGGAGGGTGCGTCGGAACGGATGCGACAGGTCGTCGGGGAGAGGCGGAACGTCGCGGAGAGCCCGCCCCGGTACGGCCTGACCGCCGCCCCGGCGACGCCGTCGGGGTCGACGTTCTCCGAGCGCGAGACGGCCGGGGCGAGCCGAATCCACTTCCGCATCGTCCCCGTCACGCCGCCGGCCACCGTCCAGCGCGACACGACCGACGACGAGAACCAGGAGACAGTGACGGGATGAGCGGTCACGACACGCTCTCCCGCCCAGTGGAGCGGCGCACCGACGGCGGTGACGAGGGCGTCGACGACGAGAGCGTCGAAGAGAGCGTCGACGACGGCGGAGGCGGGTGGTTCTCCCGGTTGTTCCCCGGTCGTGACGAACGGGTCCGGTCGCTCAGGCGACAGCTCAGGCAGGCCGAGCGCGAGAAGGAGGACCTGGAAGCGGACGTCGCACGGCTCCAGGACCGGGTCGAGGAACTCGAAACGACGGAACGGAAGCTCAGGTCGGAGAACGAGGCGTACCAGAAGCGGCAGTTCGCGTTCGACGCGTTGCTCGCGAGCGTCGGTCGGTCGTTCAGCCGGGCGAACGCGGACCTCGAGGGTCAAGACGTCGCCGTCGGCGACCTCGACGTCACGCTCCGTGCGGACGTCTCCGGCGGGGGCACCGCAGACGGCCTCAGCCTCCGCCTCGTCGACCCCGACGAGGAGGTCGACCCCGACCGACTGAGCACAGTCTCGTTCAGCGTCGGCCGGCGCGGACGGTTCCGCCACTACGGGGGGTCGGGCGCGCTGACGGGAGGCGCGGGAGGCGGCTTCAGGGCGACCGACCCCTCGAGCGCGGACGAGGCGCCGGTACCGAGCGGCCCGCCCGTCGAGGTGCCGAACGTGCTCGGTCTGTCGGCCGAGGACGCCGAGGCGGAACTCAGCGCGGAGGGGTTCGACGTCCACACGGAGGACGAGAGTGCGGGCGACGGCACGGTCGTCGAGCAGTGGCCGCGGGCGTTCGCCGTCGCGCCGAAGGGGTCGAGCGTCGTCGTCATCGTCGACGAGGAGGAATCGTAGGTGGAGTTCGCCGACCGGTTCGGTGCGACCGTCGACGTCTCTGTCCCGGCGACGGACGCCGGGTACTTTCTCGTCCGCCGGCATCCCGCGGTCGACCACGCGGAGTTCCGCCGCGCCGTGGCCGCAGTCGTCGGCGGGGCCGACCGGATTACCCTCGACGCACCGGGCGGGTTCGTCGTCGTTGGAACGCGGTTCGAGACCGCACAGGCGCTCCGTAGACACCCCATGGTCGACCACGTCGGCGGTGTGACGGTCGACTCGACGCGACTGCACCCGCCGGTCGAACGCGTCGAGCGGGTCGGAACTGACACGGAATCCTGAACGGTTCGGCGGAGCCGTCGTCTCACGTGTCTCCGAGAACAGCACCCGGCCACCACGAACGAATCGGTCGAACTATCGCAGAAATGAATATACCCGTCCGAGTCGTACCGGGGCGGGAGGGACCGATAAATGTCAGTAGGACAGGAACTGTTGGACGTACCGCTGCCCGACATGGTCGCACGGCTCGGCATGGGCATCGCCGAGGCGCAGGCAGCGCTAGACAGGAACTCGATCGAGACGCTCCGAGAACTGAACGCCGAGGAGAGCAAGGTCGACGTCGTCACCAGCGTTACGAAGTTCGTCCGGGAGGTCGACGCCAACGGGACAGGAGGAGAGCCCGACGGGTTCAACTGGTCGACCCAGAAGGGAGAGGTTCCCGAGTGGCTGAAACAGGTAGACGTCGAGGGCAGCGAAGGGAAGAAAGAGAACCGGCCGATCATGGTCCCCGAGGTCGTGTACGCGACGAACACGACGAAGATGTCGCCGCTCCAGCTCGGGCTGATGCCGACGTTCTACCAGTTCAGCGAGGCCACCATCGACGTCTCGATGGACATCACGACGAAGAGCGAGTCGGAGACCGGCGGGAGCGTCTCGGCGTCGGCCGGCGGGCGGTTCGGACTCTGGGGTGCCAGCGTCAAGACCGAGGCGAAGCACAACCGCAAGTTCGGGAAGACCGTCGAGGGGAGCAGTCGCCTCACGACGACGCTCGTCCCGGTCCCGCCGCCCGAGCGACTCCAGCCGGAGTACGAGACTATCGACCTCCGTGGGAAGGACGACGGCGGGAAAGACGAGAATGAGCCGAAGACGGATGAGTGAAGCGGCGGCGACAGCGCGGGTGGTCGCGACGTTCGAGTCCCCGGCGGGTGACTGAGACCGATGTCGGCCGACGAGGACCCGCGGGAACTCCTCCACCGAATCGACGAAATCGACTTCCGTGACCTCATCTACGGGCTGGCCGAGAGCGTCTCCGAGGCGCAGGTCGAACTCGACCGGAACCTGGCGGCGACGATGGTCGAGTTCGCCGAGACCGAGGTGGACGTGGTGCCGCAGGTCACGCGGACCATCGCGGAGGACGGAACCGTCACCTACGACTCGACGAACCGGGCGAAGCGCTCGCTGCTCGACCTCGGCCTCACGCCGACGCGCTACCAGTTCAGCGAGGCGACCGTCGACGTGGCGTTCGACCTCTCGTTCGCCGCCGGCGGGACCGACACGGAAGAGGAGACGGGGAAGTCGCTGCTCCGCGCCGACACGCGCGAGGCCCACCACCAGCGACGGTACTACGGTGAAATCGACACGACGGCGAAGATATCCGCGCGACTCGTTCCGGTGCCGACGCCCGCAGCACTCACCCCGGCGACGGTCGAACCGACGCCGGAGTCGGCCACGGGGGCTGACACCGACGTGGAGGCCGATGTCGACGCCGACCCGGAGGCTGATATCGACGCCGACACCGACCCGGAGGCTGATATCGACGCCGACACCGACCCGGAGGCTGATATCGACGCCGACGCGGATACGGGCGCGACCGACGAGTCCGAGGACCACCGCTAGTCGACCCGGCGAGACGGGTGGAGGAGAGCGAGCGCCACGACGACTCGACGGAGGTCCCCCCGACCGCACCGGTGGTGTCGAGACACCCCGTGGCCGCCGTGGTTCCGGCGGCCGCGGCGCTGGCGAGTACCGAACGTCTGGCGCGTGTGGCAAAAGATGACAGGACGGTGGTGTCGGCGTCGTCCTCGGAACCGCGGGTCGGAGGCGGTCAGTTCGAGAACTCGGTGCAGACCGGGATGCCGATGGTGTCGTAGTCGCTCATCGCGGCGAGTTCGTCGGGCACCTGGTGGATGTCGATGGTGTCCTCGACGAGCGCCGTCGGGTCGAGTTTGCTCGACTCGATCATGTCGAGCATCTCGCTGTACCGCGACGGCTGCAGGCCGAGCGAGCCCTTGAAGTCGATCTCCTTGGCCACGAACTCGTCGGTCGGGAGCGACACCATCCCCTGCTCTTCGCTCGTCGTCAGGCCGATCTGGACGTGGGTACCGCCCTTCTTCAGGCTGTTCACCGCGTTCTGACACGTCACCGCGATGCCGAGGGCGTCGGCGGAGACGTCGGCCCCGCCGTTCGTGATGTCGCGGACCTCCTTCGCGGGGTCGTCCACCTCGCTCGCGTTGACCGTCGCGACGGCACCGAGTTCCTCGGCTCGTTCGAGTTTCTCGTCCATCAGGTCGACCCCGATGACGTTGCCACCGAGCGCGTTCGCGATGTGGACCGCGGAGAGGCCGATACCCCCGCAGCCGTGGATGACGACGTCGTCACCGGCGCTGACGGGCGCGCGGTGCGCCATCGCGTGGAACGACGTCATGAACCGGCAGCCGCACCCGGCGGCGGCCCCCGCGTCGATACTGTCGGGGAGCGGGACGGCGTTGATGTCCGCGTTGGGGATGTGGACCTCCTCGGCGAACGCGCCGGGCGCCTGGTTCATGAAGCCGAGGCCGACGTGGTTCTCACAGATGTTCTCCCGGCCGTTCCGGCAGAGGTCACAGGTCCCGCAGGCGAAGTTGAACGGGATGGCGATCTCCTGGCCCTCCTCGACGTGCTCGACTTCGTCTCCGACGGCGACGATGCGGCCGGTGGGTTCGTGACCGAGGACGTGCGGCGGGTCGGGACGGTAGCCGAACCAGTCCCAGTCACCCTGCCAGCAGTGCCAGTCCGAACGACAGACGCCGCAGCCGATGACCTCGGCGACGGCCCCGTGTGGTTCTGGCTCCGGTCGGTCTACCTCCTGCACTTCGAGCGGTTCTTTGAACTCCTCGAGTACCACTGCCTGCATGGCAGGCGATTGTCAGGACTCCAGTGTAAAATAGTTATGTTTTGCTAGTGTTATTACTGGTTGTTCGAGTAGACGGCGGCGAAAACGGGGACTCACGACCGAACGCGGTGGTTCGGGCCTCCTGCGGTCGACGTGTCGCGATACCTATCAGTTCGGGCATCGACGCAGGGGGCCGGCGGCGACTCGACCGTCTCAGTCGCGCTGGTACTCTTTCTTGTAGCCGCGGAACTCCGTGCGGTGGGCCTCCTCGTCCGCGAGGATGGTCACCGCGAGGTCCTCCGTCACGGGATCGTTGGCCTCCTCGGCCGCCTCGATGAGCGCGCGGTACGTGCTGATGGCGTCCTCCTCGGCGTCGAGGACGCCCTCGATGACGGCGAGGACGTTCGTCGAGTCCTCGGGCGGTTGCAGCGAGTGCTGGTTCGCCTCGAAGTCGGCCGAGGCCGGCGGACGGGCGTCGAGCTGTTTCAGTCGCTGGCCCAGCTGCTCGGCGTGGCCGAGTTCCTCCTGGATGTCGGTCTGGAGAGATTCTTTGATTTCCTCGGCGCGGACGCCATCGAGGACGATGGCATTGGTCATGTAGTTCATAACGGTCTCGTGCTCGTCCTGGTACGCCTTGCGGAGGATTTGGATGACCTCGTCGGACATACCCGAACGTCGTTCTCAGTCGACAAGAAGGTACGGACGACGGCAGGAGTAGAGACGTTCGGACGGGCGAGACACTCACCGAGGCCGGACCGAGTCGCGAGGCCTGTCAGTCGGGGAGCGACGGCCACGTCGTCGCCACCGTCTCCTCGATGAGGTACGACTGTGCCCGGCGCAGTCGTTCGGAAGCCGACGACGCCGAGATGTCCAGTTCGTCGGCGACCGACTCCAGAGACGTGCGCCGCGGAATCTCGAAGTAGCCGAGTTCGTAGGCCGTCCGGAGAGCCTCGCGCTGTGGGTCGGTGAGGCCCTCGCCGGGCGATTCGGGGTCGCCGTCGCGGGTCAGACGGCGCAGTCGGAAGTCGACGTTCCGCTGCCAGAACGAGGCGAGCGTCTCGAACGTGTCCCGGTCGGCGAACCACCCGGTCTGTCGCCAGCCGTCCGGCGTCACCTCGATGCGTTCGATGATGGCGTCGGTCGTCGCGAGCGCCTCGAGGTCCGCGAGGTCGTCGAGGTGCCGGCCGAGTTGTTCCTCCAGGCTGAACGCCGGGAGCGCCTGGTACCGACGGGTGTCCCCGGCCCGACCGACGAGCGTCCACTCTCTCACGTCGGCCGCGTCGGTGAGCGCGCGCTCTACCGCACCCCCCGACCCACCCGTCACGGTGGCGAGGAACACCGGCCGCTCGCCGTGGTTGAACTGGAGTTCGAGCAGCAGGGTCGACTCGGGGACCGCTGCGGCGACGGTGACGAGCGGGAGCGCCTCACAGCCGATGTCGAACTCGGCGACGAGCCCCATAGGCCGTCGTTCCGCGCCCACGTTGATTGACGTGTCGACTCGAACCCGGGCCCGTCACCCGACCGACCGCGTGTCCACTTAAACGGCCGCATCACTGAGAGAACGGCACTCCCGGGTCGACCCACAACGTGAGGGCGCATGCAGACGACAGCGACCACAGACGGTACGGAACTGGCGTACGAACGGCACGGCGACGGCCGACCGCTGATACTCCTCCACGGGGGGATGGCGCCCCAGTGGTACTGGGACCCGGTCGTCGCGCGTCTCGACGGGGACGCCGCCGTCGTCCCCGACCGTCCGGGGTTCGGGACCTGTCTCGACGACCCCGCGGAGACGACTGCCGACGAGGTGCTGGCACGGGAAGTCGACTACGTCCGTCGGCTCGTCGACGCCGTCGACGGGACGCCGGTCCTGTTCGGACACTCCTTCGGCGGGCTCACGGCACTCGAAGCAGCGGTGGACGCCCCGGTCGAAGCGGTGGTGGCGTACGAGCCAGCGGTACTCCCCGAGGGCTTCCGCGCGGAGGCGGACCTCGCCGCCCGCATGGAGACGCTGGTCGAGAGAGGTGACCGTCACGAGGCGGTGAAACGGTACGTCGAACAGGTCCTCCACCCCCACGGAATCGACGACCTGGACGCGTGGCTCGCGGAGTGGCCGGTCTGGCCCGACTGCGTCGAACTCGCGGAGGAGGTCGTTCGGATGAACGACGCCGTCGAACAGTACCGGCTTCCGGACCGCCTCGACGTCGACGCGCCGGCCCTCGTACTGACCGGGACCGACGGCCCGGCGTTCCTCCGCGAGAGCGCACGCGCCGTCCACGACGCGCTCCCACACAGCCGGTTCGTGGAGTTCGACGGCGTCAGCCACAGCGGTCCCGCCGAGGCGCCGCAGCGAGTCACGACTGCCGTCGACTCGTTCCTCGGCGAGTAACGCACGAGTCACCCGGAGGCCGACACGCCAGTCCCCGACGGGATTTTACGTCCGGTCGCCGACGTCGGCCCATGGAACCAATCAACGAGGAGTCACTGGAGTGGACAGAGACCGAACACGGGTCGACCGCCTTCCGTCGGAAACAACTGAGTCGGGCGGGCGGCGGTGAGCGACTCGGGGCGAGCCTCTACGAACTCCCTCCGGGGAAGCAGTCGTGGCCGTACCACTACCACACGGGGAACGAGGAGGCCATCTACGTCCTCTCCGGCGCAGGGGTCCTCCGGATCGGCGACGAGAACGAGTGGACCCGGTACCCGCTTCGGGCGGGCGACTACGTGGCACTCCCGGCCGGTCCCGAGAGCGCCCACCGCGTCTCGAACACGGACCGGGGCGAAGCCGACGTGGACGACGACCGGGCACCCCTCCGGTATCTCGTGTTCTCGACTATGGACGACCCGGACATCACCGTCTACCCCGACTCGGGGAAACTCGGCCTGTACGCCGGCGCGGCTCCCGGCGGCGACGCCGACGAACGGGTCGTCGACGGCTACTACCCCCGCGACGCCGACGTGAGCTACTGGGACGACGAGGAGTGACGACTCGTCGGTCGACGGTGGCTGTGACGACTGCACGAAAAGGAGGAACTGTCACGTGGGGGGGAGAGGGGGGGAGAGGGGGGGAGTCCCACGAAGTTCCTCGCTCCATAGGTTGCGGTTCGAAGTGAATTATGTTTCGGTATCGGCTGATTGGTACGTGTTCTGACCGCCACGACCGGCCTCTGTACGGCCGCACACCCGGGACCGAAACGACGTGTAGGCGAACCGATACGGTAGCGTGGCCGGTGGGAGGGGCCGACCTCGCGACCACTCACTCGAAGGCCGCAATCCCGGCTCTCACCACGATTCCGCCGAGCCTCGCGACTACTCACTCGAAGGCCGCAATCCCGGTGAGTTCGTGCCCGACGATGAGCGAGTGGATGTCGTGCGTCCCCTCGTAGGTGTACACCGTCTCGATGTTCGCCAGGTGACGCATCGGCGAGTAGTCGCGAGTGATGCCGTTACCGCCGAGCATCTCGCGGGCGGTCCGGGAGACGTCGCGGGCCATCGCGACGTTGTTCCGCTTGGCCATCGACACCTGCGCGGGGGTGAGGTCGCCGCGCTCTTTCAGGTCGGCGAGGCGGTACGCCAGGAGCTGAGCAGTCGTGATGTCGGTGGCCATGTCGGCGAGCTTCTCCTGTTGGAGTTGGAACCGCGCGATGGGGCCACCGAACTGTTCTCTGTCCAGTGCGTAGTCGCGGGCCGTCTCGAAGCAGTCGCGCGCCACGCCGACGGCACCCCAGGCGATGCCGTACCGCGCCTGCGTCAGGCACGAGAGGGGACCCTTCATGCCCTCCACGTCGGGGAGAACGTCCTCCTCGGGAACCCAGACGTTCGAGAGACCGATTTCGCCCGTGACCGAGGCGCGCATCGAGAGCTTCTCGTCGATTTTGTTCGTCGCGACGCCGTCACGGTCGGTCTCGACGAGGAAGCCACGGACCGGTCGCCCCTCCGCGGAGGTGTCGCGTGCCCAGACGACCGCGACGTCGGCGATCGGGGAGTTCGTAATCCACGTCTTCGATCCCTGGAGCCGGTAGCCGTCACCGTCCCGCTCGGCACGGGTCTCCATACTCGACGGGTCAGAACCGTGTTCCGGTTCCGTGAGGCCGAAGCAGCCGACGGCCTCGCCCGTGCCGAGGTCGGGGAGCCACCGTTCCTTCTGCTCGTCGGAGCCGTACGCGTAGATGGGGTACATCACGAGTGCGCCCTGGACGCTCGCCGCCGACCGGACACCGGAGTCGCCGGCCTCCAGTTCCTGCATCAGAATGCCGTAGGCCGTCTCGCTCACACCCGGGAGGCCGTACCCGTCGAGGTTCGGCGCGAAGAACCCGAGTTCGCCCATCTCGGGGATGAGTTCGGTCGGGAACGTGCCGTTCTCGAAGTGTTCACCGATGTCCGGACGCACCTTCTCGTCGACGAACCGACGGGCCGTGTCGCGGATCATCCGCTCTTCCTCGTCGAGGTCAGCCTCCAAGTCAACGTAATCGAGCATACTGGGTGTCGGAAGGCTCACCTCAAAAGCTTTCGCAGGGGGCGTCGGGACGGATTTCGCTGGTGCGGCGACGGGGATTCGGGGGCCGGCGAGTCGGATCCGGTGTGGCGGGAGCGAGGGACGACGCCGTACCGGCGTCCGAGGTCACGGCGTGCCTGCGTCCACTCCCCCTCGCCGAGAGTTCAAATACGAACACGTGGCCACTCCGGGGCGTGCGCTGAGGAGTACCGCAGGGCGACTCGCGGCAGCGTGGTGGCCCGCCCTGCGTCCGGACCGACACCACCAGTTCGCCGTCCTCACGGGACGAACGACCAGCGAGCGCCAGGGAAAGAATCGTCCGCCCGGTCGACTCAGTCCGCGGCGGCGGCCGGGCCGCCGCGGACGCCGCGGGCGTAGGCGACGAAGTTCTCGAAGAGCCGCTTGGTCTCACAGGCCGCGGCGTACCGGTCGGCGGTGATGCCGTCGACGACGGCCTCGATGCGGTCGTCGGAGAGCTCTCCGTTCTTCCCGCGGGCCACCGACTCGGCGGTCTGGGGGTCGTACTCGGGGTGGAACTGGACCCCGAACGCGTTGCCCTTCCGGAAGGCGTGGACGCCGTAGTCGTTCTCCGCGAGGAGCACCGCGCCCGGTGGGAGTTCGGAGACGTGGTCCGAGTGGGTCGTGAACGCCGTGAAGGAGGCGGGGACGCCACCGAAGAGGTCGCTCTCGTCGACGATTCGAATCTCGCGGTAGCCGATTTCGTACTCGCCCATGGCGGCGACGCGGCCGCCGAGCGCCTCGGCGAGGACCTGGTGGCCGTAACAGACGCCGAGCATCGGGAGGTCGTGGCTCGCCGCCTCCGCCGTCCACTGGACGAGCGCGTCGATCCACGGTTCGTCCCAGTAGACGGAGGCACGAGACCCCGTGATGACGACGCCATCGTACGCGAACGTCTCCGGCAGTTCGCACTGGGTGACGTCGAACTCTGCGAGCGTCGCGTCGAGTTCGCGTCGGAAGTTCCGGCGAGTGTGTGGCTCACCGTGTGAGGCGTCGAGCAGTGCGAAACGCGGTTGTTCCATCAGTCGTTACATGCGAGGGAGGCGACTCGGAAAGAGGTTGCGCTCGAACGGACGTTTGCCGCGCTCTCGGTCGCTACGTAGTCGAGCGTGAGCCCGAGTGCGACTCGACCTGCCCCACGAGTCGGTCGTTGACGGGCCGGGAGCGTTCGACGCCGACGAGGTGAGCAGCGTCGGGGTAGCCGACGTACGCCCCACGCGGGAGACCCTCCGCGAGGTCACGGGCGTCGGCCACAGGCCACTGGAGGTCCGCCTCGCCGTGGACGACGAGTGTCGGCGTCGTCACCTCGTACAGCGGCGGGGGTTCGTACCCCTTGAGGGCGGCCGTCTGTGCCCGCCAGACGCGTTCGGGGGCGTCTCCCTGTGAGCGCCATCCGACGACCTGGTCGACCACCTCGGTCTGCTCGGTACGGAACGCGTCGGAGAGGAGGCGCCCGGTCGACGCCCGGAGCGCCGCCTCGTCGTCGGGGGCGGCGAACGCGTCCATCGGGTCTCCCGCGAACCCAGTTCCGACGAGCGTGAGGCTCCGGACCCGACCAGAGTCGTGTGCGAGCGCGAGCGACACGACACCACCCAGTCCGGCCCCGACGAGGTGCGCACGGGAGACGCCGGCGTCGGCGAGAACTGCCGACAAGTCGCCCGTGAGGTCGTCGACCGAGTACGGGCCCGGTGGGGTGTCGGAGCGGCCGACGCCGCGGTGGTCGAAGACGACCGACTCGAAGGGGCCGACGACGGCGCGGTGCTGCCAGCCCCACTGCCAGGAGCCGAATCCGACGTCGCCGACGAAGACGACGGTGTCCGCGCCGTCGCCCACCGACTCGTAGTACAGCGAGACGTCGTCGTTGGTTGCGAAGGGCACGGGTCGGGGGACGTCCGGGCGTGGCCTCTAGGTTCCGGTCTCCGTCGGACGGGGGTCCGTGCCTGACCGGACCTGCTCCAGTGTCACGAAGCGGTCGATTCTCAGTCGACAGGAATCGGCTCCGGGTCTTAGGCCCGTTGCCACCGAACGGTCGGATAGAGGTGACACACTGATGAATACACTCACCGTCCTCCTGCAATGGGGTCCCCACCGGGGGCCACACCCCGGACCACACGCACCGATGGGACCGACCGGTGGTCCCGGGGCTGGAATGTCGAGTGGCGTCTGGGGTGTGGGAGCAGACGGCGGTCTCTTCCTCGGACTCGTGACCCTGCTCCTGCTCGTCGTTCTCGTCGCCGGCGCGGTGTATCTGCTCTCGACCGCTCGTCGGGACGCCGACGCCGACACCGATGCGCTCGCGGTACTCAGACGGCGGTACGCACGGGGCGAAATCGACGACGAGGAGTTCGAACGGCGACAGACCAGACTCGACGGTCCGGTCTCCTGAAACGTGTCAGTTCAGTGCCGGGGGAGCTGACGGACTACTTCCCGCTGTTACCACGCGCCTCGAAGTTGTAGCGCGTCGTCTTCCCGTCGACGCCGATGGTGAGGTCGTCGACGTTCCCGACGAACGAGGGAGCCGACCAGCCCGAACCGACGCCGACGCCGAACCCGAAGCGGATGCTCGCGTCACCGAAGAGTTCGAGTAGACGGTCCCACGTCACCGGGTCCGAGATACTTCCCTCGCCGGACACGCCCGACAGCCACAGACCCGCGTCTGCCGTGAGCACGTCCCAGGTCTGCCACTCGCCGGGGACGACCGTGTTGTTGTAGTACGGCTCGAAGTTGAGCGTCGCGTAGTCGTCGACGCCACTCGTCCCGGGGCCGTCGGGGTCGACCTCCATCTTCAGCGCCGGCACCAGCGTGTCGTCGTTCGTGTACGTACTGTAGGCGAGTTCGGTGATGTCGGCGAGCGAAACCGGTCCGTCATCTGAGAATTCGCCGTAGTCGTAGGTATAGAAGAACAGGCGGTCCCCCGGACCGGAGGTGGTGAACTGCACGCTTCCCGACCCGAAGGGAGCCTTCTCCGGCCCCTTCACGAACTCGTCGGCGGCAGCGCCAGTCTGGGCGACACGGTAGAACACGGCGTCAGAGCCGTCGACGTCGGAGGGGAACACGGGAATCGTCCCCGGGCGCCGGCCGGACTTCTTCGCCAGGGCGGTCCCCGACAGCGTCGGCAGTCCGACGGCGAGCATACCGGTGGTCAACGCGCTGTTCCGCAGGAACGTTCGTCGCGAGGTCGTCGTCGACGTACTCTTGTCACTCATACTGTGTTTCCTCCTGGGAATGCAACGGACGACTGGAGAAATCATATAGACCGCTAGAGCACTGTTAGCAGTGGACCGGAGAGGTGACCTCGTGAGGTTCAGCGACGACGTCTACGACGTCGTCCGAGAACGCATGGAACGAGTCAGGCGTCCAGCACCTTCCGCAGCACGTCCGGCGCGTCCGCCAGCGTCTCGTCGAGTTTCTCCACCTCGGGACCGCCGCCCTGTGCGAAGTCCGGCGGGCCGCCGCCGCCGCCACCGACCCTCGCGGCGAGTTCGCCGACGACTTCGCCGGCGTTCAGGCCCACGTCGTCGGGGACGCCCACGACGAACTGGGCGCTCCCACCGGCCGACGAGCCGAGGACGGCCACCTTGCCGCTGTCGACGAGTGCGTTCGCCGTCGCCCGGAGTTCGTCGGCGTCGCCGTCGAGGCGCCGGACGACGGCGGGCGTGCCACCGATGTCGACCTCCTCGCTCTCGGCGGCCGCACGCGCCTCCGCGAGTTCGCGCTTCAGGCGGTCGATGGTCTTCCCACGGGCTTTCCACTCCTCGAAGAACCGCTCGGCCGTGTCGGGGACGTCCGGGGGGGAAACGTCGAGGACCTCGGCCGCCCCGTACAGCGCGTCCTCGGTGCGCTGGGTCGCCTCGATGGCGGCCTCGCCAGCAGCGAAGGAGATGCGCTCGACGCCGTCCTGGACGGGTTCGGTCGAGAGGATTTTGATGGCGCCGATGTCACCCGTGCGGTTGACGTGCGTCCCGCCGCACGCCTGGACGTCGTCGCCGACGTGGATGAGCCGGATGTTCGTCCCCGGCGGGATGCCACCCTGGTAGAGGTCGAAGCCGTGCTTCTCCTCTGCCTCGTGACGGTTCGGCCACTCCTGTTTCACCTTCAGGTTCCGCGTGACGAGGTCGTTCGCCACCCGCTCCATCTCCTTGACCTCCTCGCGCGTGATGCGCTCGTAGTGGCGGACGTCGAGACGGGCGCGACGAGTACCCTTCTGCGCGCCGGCCTGTCGGACGTGGTCGCCGAGGACCTGCCGGGCGGCGTGGCCGACGATGTGTGTCGCGGAGTGGTGGCGCATCAGCCGCCGCCGGCGGTCGACGTCGAGTTGGCCGCGGACGAACTCGCCCTTCCCCGGGCTCTCGTCGGTCCGGTGGAGGACGACGCCGTCGTGGACCTGGACGTCTTCGACTTCGACGGTGACGTCGTCCGACGAGAGCGTCCCGTGGTCGGCCGGCTGACCACCGCCCTCGGGGTAGAACATCGTCTGGTCGAGCACGACGTCGTAGCCCGACTCGCGCTCGAACACGTCGAGGACGACTGCCTCGAACTCCGTCCGCTCCTGGTCCTCGTAGTAGAGCTTCTCCGTCTCCGGCAGGTTCGCGAGGCGCTCGTCGCGCTCCGTGACGACGTCGGCCTCGCCCGCGTCCTCGTGGCGCTCGGCGACGAGCGAGTAGAAGTCGTCCGGGACGTCGACCTCGGCCCCCTGTTCGGCGGCGATTTCCCGCACCATGTCGGGCTGGATACCGTGTGAGTCGTACAGTTCGATGAGGGTCTCGGTGGGGATGGGCTCTCCGCGGCCGGCGTACTCGCTCGCGAGTTGCTGGACCTTCCGGGAGCCGCGTTCGAGCGTCTCGCGGTACTTGCGCTCCTCGGTGCGGACGATGTCGCGGATGGTGTCGCGGTTCCGGTAGCCGAGCCGGTCGGCCTGCATGTCGACGAGTTCGTCGAGCGGCGCGTCGACGCCGACTCCGTCGACGAGCCGTTTCGTCCGCCGGAGGACCATCCGGGCGAGGTAGCCGGTCCCGACGTTGGAGGGGACGATACCGTCGCCGAACATGTACGCGAGCGCGCGGCAGTGGTCCGCGATGGCGTAGATGTCTTCGAGTGGCCGGAGGAGGTCGGTGAGTTCGTCGGCATCGACGTCGAGTTCGTCGGCCACCTCCGCCCGCGCACCCCGGAGATTGTCGATTTCGTCGATGTCCAGATAGCCCGAGAGTTTGGCGGCGCGGTGGACGAGTTCCTCCTCCTCGTCGGACAGCGAGATACCGGCGTTCTCCTTGAGGAACTCGATCATCTCGGGGTAGACCGCCTCGTACACCGTCGGCGTCCCCTGCGACACCCACGTCCACCGTTCGAGGCCGTAGCCGGTGTCGACGATGTAGGTGTCCATCTTCGAGTACGTGTTGCCGTCTTTCATCTCGTACTCGCCGTCGGGGTCCTGCTCCATCGACATGAAGACGAGCGTGGCGAGTTCGGCTCCTCTGTACAGGACCTCGATGGCGGGGCCGGCGTTGCCGCCGCCGACCCACGGGTCCTCGATGTAGGTGATCTCGTCGAGGTTCGCCCCCAGGGAGGCGAAGAACTCGTCGCAGTACTTCACCGTCTCGTTCTTCCAGTACACCTCGCCCTCGTAGGCGTACTCGTCCTCGGCGTCCTCGCGGGTGTTGAACGCGTGGTGGGCCATCATCTCGAACGCCATCGTGTGCCGCCCCGTCTTCCCCACGTTGTCGATGTCCTGCATCCGGATGCAGGGCTGAGAGATGGTGAGCGGGTTCGCCGGCGGGGGCGCCTGCCCCGACGTGACGAGCGGCTGGAAGTCGTAGATAGAAGCCTGCGTGAGGAGAACGTCGTCACGCCAGCGGTTCGCCGCCACCGGGTACGGGTCGATGCGTTCGTGGCCGCGCTCCTCGAAGAACGAGAGGAACTCCTCGCGCATCTCCTCCAAACTGTACTCGCGGTCGAATCCGGGGTTGTCGATGAACGAGTAGTCGTCGGCCGGTGGTTCGCCGCAGGTCTCCCGGTCCGGGTCTCGCGTCCAGAACCACGCGTCCGTCACCGGACACTGCCGCCGATAGAATCCCTCCTCCTCGAAGTACTCGAGGCGGTACTCCTCTTCGAGTTCGCTCATTGTTCTCTTGTTGGCTGAGGACCGGGTAAAACAGTTCCGGGAAGGCAGCCGAGGGTATCAATGCCGATTCTGCCGGCGATACGGCTTTATCACCCGGTTGCAAACCCACGTCGAGTATCGCGTGCGCCTGGCCACGCCGTCGCACGGTGGACCACCAGTGTCGAACGAACCAGAACCACAGTCTCCCGACGAGTCGGAGCAGGGAGCCCCCAGCGTCCGACTGTACGGTGACGTCGACGGGCGGACGGCTGCCGCGCTCACCAGCCGTGGCTTCGGCGTCGTCGACGCGCCGGCGGCCGAATCGGCGGCGGCGCCGGAGGACCCCGACGTCGACTGCGCCGTGGGTGAGGCAGGGGTCGAAACGTGGGAGGGGGCGGAGACGGCGGCCCGTCCCGTCGTCCTGTACGCGCCGGACCCGACAGCGGTCGACGACCCGAGCCGGTTCGCGGGGTACGCCCGGAGGGGCGACGTCGACGCGCTGTGCGACCAACTCCGCTGGGCCGCCGTGCGGGACACCCGAGACGAAGCGGGAGCGCCGAGCGCGGAGACGGCCGGGTGGAGCCGCGTGCGGCAGAGCGACGCGCGGCTGGAGACGCTCCACGAGGGCACAGTGAGCCTCATCCAGGCGACGACGCCGGCGGACCTGTTCGAGCGGACGGTCGACATCGCGAGCCGACTGCTCGAGTTCAACAGCTGTTACATCGCCCTCGCCGAGAACGGCGTGCTCGTCAAACAGGCGGGCGTCGGCGACGTGACCGAGGAGTCGCTCCCCACCGACCACGGCCTGGTCGGCGACAGCTACCAGACCGGCAAGACCCACCTGGTCGGGGACACGTACGCACACCCCGACGCGAAGCCCGCACGCGCCTCGCACCGGTCGGGCATCGCCGTCCCGCTCGGGAGCGACGGCGTCTTCGTCGTCATCGCGGACGAGCCGAACGCGTTCACGGGAATCGACCGCGGCCTCGCGGAGCTACTCGTCCGCTACGCCGAGGGGACGCTCGCGCGGATTCGGTCGGCCGAGGCCCTCCAGGAGCGTCGCGAACTCATCGAGACGCTCCACGACGGGACCGCGGCGCTCGCCGCCGTGACGACACTCGAAGACGCGGCGGCCGTCGCCGTCGAACTCGCCGAGCGCATCCTCTCGTTCGACATCTGTTACGTCGGCGTCCGCGAGGGTGACGTCGTCGTCCCGTACGCGGTGTCGTCGGGAGCACCGGCCGACGCGGCCCGCCCGATGAGCGTCACCGAGGGGCTCGTGGGCGAGACCATCCAGACGGGCGAGTCACGGCTCGTCGACCGCATCGCGGAGTCGGAAGCCGACCCCACGAAGGAGGCGTACCGCTCGGGAATCAGCGTCCCGCTCGGCGAGGCGGGCGTCTTCCAGGCCGTCTCGACCGAGGAGGGGGCGTTCGACGCCAGCGACCTCGAACTCGCCGAACTCCTCGCAGACCACCTCACCGGGACGTTCTCGCGGGTGCGGGCGGAGGCTGACCTCGGCGAACAGCGCGGACGAGTGGCGGCCCTCCACGCGGCCACCGTCGAACTCGTGAGCTGTCACGACGTCGTCGGCCTGTACGAACGAGCCATCGAGACTGCCCGGTCGGTGCTGGGGTTCGACACCGCGTACATCTTCGTCGTCGACGGCGAGCAGTTCGTCCCTGTCGCCCAGGCGACCCACGAGGACCACGACCCCGTGGGGGTGGTCCCGGTGGACCACGGCGTCGCGAGCGAGACGTACCGGACGGGCCGGTCGCACCTCGTCCGCGACGTCTCGACGGCCGAGGGCGCGGAGCCGCTCCAGACGGTCGCCGGCGGCGGCATCAGCGTCCCGCTCGGCGACGACGCCGTCTTCCAGGCGGTGTCGCGCGACCCCGAGACGTTCGGCGACTTCGACCTCGAACTCGCCGAACTGCTGGCCTCGCACGTGACGGCGAACCGCGAGCGCCTCCGTGCGGAGGCGGAGCTTCGGAGCCAGCGTGACCGGCTCGGTGCGCTGTTCGAGAACATCCCGGACGCGGCCGTCTCCTACCGGCTGGTGGACGGCGACCCCTACGTTCAGGCGGTGAACTCGGCGTTCGAGCGCGTCTTCGGGTACTCGAACGAGGACCTCGTCGGTGAGAACCTCGACGAGTACATTGTCACGGACGACGAGACGCTGGCGGAGGCCCGGCGGCTGAACGAGCGACTCAGAGCCGGCGAGAGTGTCCGGCGGGAGTGCCAGCGCTGGACGACCGACGGGGCCCGGACGTTCATCCTGCAGGTCGTGCCGCTCGAACTCGGCCAGGAGAACGTCGCCGGCTTCGCCATCTACACCGACATCACGGACCGACAGGAGCGCGAACGGGAACTCCGCCGGCAGAACGAGCGACTGGAGGAGTTCGCCAACATCATCTCACACGACCTCCGCAACCCGCTGGCGGTGGCCTCGGGCTATCTCGACCTGGCGGCGGAGACGGGCAACCCGGCGGCGTTCGAGCGAGTCGAGGCGTCGCTCGACCGCATGAACCGACTCGTCGAGGACCTCCTCTCGCTGGCCCGGAAGGGGCAGGTCGTCGGCGAACCGGCCCCACTCGACCTGGTGACCGTCGCGACGCAGGCCTGGGGCGGCGTCCAGACGCGCGACGCGACGCTCGAACGTCCCGAAGCGCTCCCCGCGGAGGGCGACGAGGGGCGCCTGGTCGACCTGTTCGAGAACCTGTTCCGCAACGCGGTCCAACACGGCGGAGAGTCAGTGGTCGTCCGCGTCGAACCGCTCGGCGGCGGGGACGGCGACGGCGAAGTCAGGGGGTTCGCCGTCGAGGACGACGGTTGCGGCATCCCGTCCGAGAAGCGCGAACAGGTCTGTGACCCGGGAGTCACTACCAGCGACGACGGAATCGGCTACGGGCTCGCAATCGTCCAGCGAATCGTCGAGGCACACGGCTGGTCGCTCTCGGTCACCGAGGGGGCGACGGGCGGGGCACGGTTCGAGGTCCGGTTCTGAGCCGACGGTTCGGCGCCGCCGAGGCCCGCGTTGCACCCGTGAGACGTCAACGCCCGGCGGTCACGCCGTCGACAGTTATTTACACACGACAGGTATCTAAACGAAGCAGAACGCATCGGTTTCGCGCCCGTGTCCACCGGCGGTGTGAGACGAGTGCTGGCTACGTTGGTCGTGTCGGCGGCGTCGGAGGAAGTCCGAGGGACGCGACCGTGGGGCTGTGCTCGAAGGTATGAGAGACACACAGCGATACGTATCCGGACGGCAGGGTGGCCCGAGGGGCGCCGAACGGCAGAGAGGAGAGTGCTGATGGAGGCGCGCACGACCAAGGCACGGTCGGACGTGGGCCGCATCCGGACGCTCCACGTCGACGACGACCAGGAGTTCGGCGAGGTGACCGCCGAACTCCTCGAGGCGGTCGAGCCACGACTCGAGGTCGTCTCGGTGACGAGCGTCGGGGCGGGACTCGACCGCCTCGCCGACGGCGACGTCGACTGCGTCGTCTCGGACTACGACATGCCTGGCGGAAACGGCATCGAGTTCCTCGAACGCGTCCGCGAGCGACGGCCCAGACTGCCGTTCATCCTCTTCACGGGGAAGGGGTCGGAGGAAGTCGCCGGCGACGCGGTGTCGGTCGGGGTGACCGACTACCTCCAGAAGGAGTCGGGTATCGACCAGTACACCGTGTTGGCGAACCGCATCGTGAACGCCACCGAGAAGTACCGGACGGAGACGGACCTCGAACGACGGATCGTCCAGCAGGAGGCGCTCGCGACTCTCGTGCAGGACGCGCTCGCGGCCGACGACCTCACGTCGCTGTTCGACGAGGCGGCCACCCTCGTCGCCGACAGTCTCGACTGTGACTACACGAAGGTACTCGAGTGGGATGTCGACCGGGACGAACTCGTTCTCCGTTCGGGAATCGGCTGGGAGGACGCACTCGTCGGGCAGACGAGCGTCCCCGCGGGCGACGGTTCGCAGGCGGGGTACACGCTCGTGAGCGCCGAACCCGTGGTCGTCGTCGATTTCGACGAGGAGACCCGCTTCGACGGTCCCGGCCTGCTCGTCGACCACGGCGTCGTGAGCGGCATCAGCGTCGTCGTCGGGTCCGTCACGGACCCGTGGGGCGTCCTGGGAACGCACGCGACCGAGCATCGGGAGTTCACCGCGGAGGACGTCACGTTCGTTCGGAACGTCGCGAACGTGCTCGCGGCCGCCATCGACCGCCACCGGACCGAAGAACGCCTCCGCGAGAGCGAGTCCCGCTTCCGCGAAATCGCCGAACTCAGCCCCGACGGCATCTTCCGAACGGACACCGAGGGGCGGTTCACCTACGTCTCACCGGCGAGCGAGTCGCTCCTGGGGCGGTCGACCGACGACCTCGTCGGCACGCCGTTCGACCGCGTCGTCGCCGCCGAGAGCCACGCGGCGGCGCGCGAGGGCATCGAGCGCGTCGTCGGCGGTGAGGTCGTCCGGGAACTCGCGCTGACGCTCCTCGACGCCGACGGCGACCCGTTCGAGGTGGAGGTGAGCGCGGGACCCGTCCGGCGCGGCGACGTGGTCGAGGTCGTTCAGGGGTTCGCCCGCGACGTGACGGAGAAGCGAGAGCGCGAGCGGGAACTCCAGCGCTCGCGCGAGCGGTTCCAGGCACTCGTCGACGCGTTCCCCAACGGCGGCGTGTTCCTCTTCGACGAGAACCTCCGGTACACGATGGCCGGCGGCGACGAACTGGCGGAGGGCGGGCTGTCGCCCGAGACGATGCTCGGACGGACCCCCTCGGAGGTGTTCCCCCCGGCGAACGCCGACCTCCTGGAGGAGTCTTACCGTGCTGCGCTGGCGGGCGAGACACGGTCGTTCGAGGACAGCTTTCAGGGCCGACACTACCACGTCCAGGCGATACCGCTCCGAGACGACACGGGGACAGTCATCGGGGGGATGAGCGTCGCACAGAACATCACTGCCCGTCTCGAGCGCGAGCGCGAACTCCAGGAGAGTCGCGAGCGCTACCGGACGGTCGTCGACAACTTCCCCGGCGGCGTGGTGCTGTTCGACCACGACCTCCGGGTCATCGCCGGTGGCGGGACCGAGTTCGAGCGGGTCGGCTGTGACCCGATGGAGGCCGTGGGCGAACCGCTCCGAGAGACCGTCGTCCCGGCGGACGCGGCGTTCCTCCACGCGCACTACCGGGCGGCACTCGACGGCGAGTCGCGCACCTTCCAGTACGAGACGAACGGGACCCACTACCAGTTCCAGACGATGCCGCTCGGGGGCGGCGACGGACGAGTCACGGCGGGAATGTCCGTCGTGCGGAACGTCACCGAACGCGTCGAGCGCGACCGGAAACTCGCACAGCTTCGAGAGCGCTCGCGGGAACTCATGCACACCGAGACGGAAGCAGAGACGGCTCGCGTGGCCGTCGACGCCGCCCGCGAGGTGGTCGGCGCGTCGCTGAGCGGCTTCCACAAGTTGAACGCCGACGCCGACCGACTCGAACCGGGGGTGATGGCGGAGTCGGTCGACGAGGCGTTCGAGAGCCCACCCGGATACGAGCGGGACGCCGAACCGGGGACGCGTGCCGCCGCCACCTGGGGCGTGTTCGAGTCCGGCGAGCCGCGGTACATCCCCGACGTCGCCGCGGACGAGTCGATAACGGAGCCGTCGCCAGCCCGGTGTGTGCTGCTGCACCCCATCGGGAGACACGGGGTGTTCGTCGTCTCCTCGCCCGAGGCGAACGCGTACGACGAGACCGACCGGGCGCTCCTCGACATCCTGGCCGCGTCGCTCACCGCGGGGATGGACCGCGTCGAGCGCGAACAGCGACTCCGGGCCCGGGAGCGACGCTTCGGAGCGCAGAACGAGCGGCTGTCGCGGTTCGCCACCATCGTCTCGCACGACCTCAGGAACCCCCTGAGCGTGGCGCAGGGTCGGCTGAAGCTCGCACGGATGAGCGGGGACGACACCCACCTCGACGCGGTCGCCGACGCGCACGACCGGATGGGGCGGCTCGTCGACGGCCTGTTACAGCTGACACTCACGGACGGGGTGGGCGAGACCGACCCGCTCGACCTGTCGACGATCGCCCGCGCGGCGTGGGGAAGCGTCGAGACGGTGGCCGCGTCGCTCGTCGTCGACGCCGGCCACGTCGTGCACGCGGACGAGAACCGCCTCCGACAGCTCCTCGAGAACCTCTTCCGGAATTCGGTCGAACACGGGTCGGTCGCCGACGGGGGGATCGACGACGGCGCGGCGGTGACCGTGACGGTCGGCGACCTCCCGACCGGGTTCTTCGTCGAGGATGACGGACCGGGCATCGAGCCGGAGCGACGGTCGACCGTGTTCGAGGCGGGGTACTCGACGAACACCGAGGGGACCGGCCTGGGCCTGCGAATCGTCGCCGACGTCGCCGCCGAGCACGGCTGGACGGTCGACGTCACCGAGGGAACGGACGGCGGGGCGCGGTTCGAGTTCACCGACACCGACGCCGACGCCGACGCCGACCCGGGTCGCTGACCGGGCCTGGTCGGCGGACAGACCGAGACGGTGGCCGAGGGTCGCGCCAGTCGGCGAACATTAGTACCGACCCCACCTGAGTGTGGCCAGAGATGTCGCCCGCCGACCCGCTACACGTCGACTACGCGACGGTTCCGGAGCTCATCGAACTCGTCACCTACGTCGCAGAGAGCATCAGCCTCGAGTTCGACCGCTGGGACGAGCCGTACGTCCGCGGACCGAGCCTGTACTTCGTCGTGGTCTCTGGGACCCACGTCCGCGAGTACGCCGACCCGCTGGGAGAGAACAGGTGGCCGGTCGACGTCTGCGAAGTCGTCACTCACGACCTCGACTCGTTCGTCGAGGCGGCACGGGCGGTGGCGTTCGAGCGCGACGGTGCGGTCATCGTCAGCGGCGACGGGACGGTCCAAGAACAGATGGTCCGCATCAAGAGCCCCGACACGACGGTCACGGCAGAGACCGACGTCGAGTACGCCGACTGGATGGGGACGAAACACCTGAGCGCGGCGGAGTCGTCCGTCCGCGAGGCGGTGCTGGCCGCCGTCACGCTCAGCGAGGAGAACGGTCGGGTGACCGTCTTCGAGGACGGCGAGTACATGGACTTCGAGCGAAATGAACTCGGCGGGCTGTGGCGGTCGGTCGAGTGAGGCGGTCCCGGCCTCACATCGGCGCGATGCCGTGGCGCTCGCACAGGTCCGGGACGCTCCCCCAGTCGAATTCGAGGCCGTACCGCTCGGCGAGTTCGTCTACGCGTGCCATCGCAGCCTCGTCCGGTGGTCCACCGGACAGATGGTCGGCCACCGCCGCGAAGAACCCCGAGAAGTCCCCCGGCGCGATTATCTCCAGGAACCGAACCGGGTCGTCACCGGCGTTCCAGAAGGCGTGCCACACGTCGCGACCCTTCACGACGAATTCGCCGGCGGGAACGGTCGATATCTCGCCGTCGGCTTGGACGGTCAGCTCCCCCGCTAGGACGTAAGATATCTCGTCCTCGCGGGCGTGGCGGTGGAGGGGTGCCCCGAGCGTCTTCGGCGGGAGGCTGTGCTCGACGACGGCGACGCCGCTCTCGCTGTCGTCCGGCCCGACTTCCAGGTCGGCACCGAGCGGGCCGACCCTCACACGGTAGCGGTCGTCTCGACGGACGGAACTCATCGACGGAGAGACGACAGCAGGGACCATAGCTGTGCGCGAACGTCCAGACCGAACAGAGTGTCGGCGGGGCCTGATGGTCGGAGGCGACGCCTACGCCGAGTCGTCGAGGGCGAGCGAGGCCAGGAGCGCCTCGAGTTGGACGCGCTCGTTCGCCCCCTCGGCGATGCGGTAGTCGGCCTCGCCGATGCGGTCCATCAGGCGAGCAGCCTCGCGGTCCGTGAGGTCGAAGTCCCACACCGACCGGTGTAGCTGGTCGATGATGTCGCCGCCGGCCATGCCGACGTCGTCGAGGAGTGTGGCGAGTTTCGCCCGCGCGGCCGGGAAGTCACCCTCGACGGCCGCGCCGACCATCTCGCGGATGTCCTCGGGGCGGGCCGTGGAGGTGACCGTGAAGACGCCCTCCTCGTCGACGACCTGTCCCGTGGTCGCTGCGGCCTGCAGGGCGTTGATGGCGCGGCGCATGTCGCCGTCGGCGTAGTAGACGAGCGCGTCGACACCGTCCTCGGTGGTCTCGATGCCCTCGGCGGCAGCGATGTCCTCGACCTGTTTCCTGATAGCCTCGTCCGAGAGGGGCGAGAAGCGGAACACCGCACAGCGGGACTGGATGGGGTCGATGATCTTCGAGGAGTAGTTACACGAGAGGATGAACCGCGTGGTGTCGGAGAACTGCTCCATCGTTCGCCGGAGCGCGGACTGGGCGTCGTCGGTCAGCGAGTCGGCCTCGTCGAGGAAGATGAGTCGGTAGTCGTGGTCGCGGCTCATCTGCGACCGCGCGAAGCTCTTGATTCGGTCGCGCACGACGTCGATGCCGCGCTCGTCCGAGGCGTTGAGTTCGAGGAAGTTGCCCCGCCAGTCGTCGCCGTACAGTTCGCGGGCGATGGCCGTCGCGGAGGTGGTCTTCCCCACGCCCGCCGGCCCGGCGAACATCAGGTGGGGGAGGTCGTCACGGTCGACGTACGACTGGAGGCGCTCGATGGTGTCCTCCTGGCCGTAGATGTCCGAGAGCGTCTGGGGCCGGTACTTCTCGATCCAGATTTCGCGGCCCGGCGGTGAACTCGAGTCCTGAGAGGCCTCGCTCATGTACGATGGAGGGGCGTGTCGCCTCATAAACTCCCCGAGACGAGCGAGTCGGCCGTGAGTCGGCCGTGAGTCGAACGCGAGTCGAAGTCGATTTCCCCCTCCCGCGCGACGAACGGGTATGCGCGTCAGCGTCGACGTCGTCGGCGAGGAGCGACGGGAGGTCAACCTCCCGGAGACGGCGACGTACGCCGACCTGGTCCGTGCGGTGGGGTACAGCGTCCACGAGGTGACCGTCCTCGTCGACGGCCGCCCCGTTCCGGAGGACCGGACGGTCGACCCCGAACGCGAGGACCTCCGGGTGCTCAGGCTCGTCAAGGGAGGGTGAGGTCCGACGAGGGCCACCGGCGTTCGACTTCCCACCAGAGATTCAACCGTCGCCGAGAAACGTCCGGTATGCGCCGACGTGACACCGGTGTAGCGCGTCGCCGACTCCTCGAGGGGGGAACACTCCTCGCGGCCGGAGTAGGTACGGGGTGTCTGGGTCGCACGGTGGGCGGGAACGTGGACACGGGGACCGCGATGGACGGGGAACGGCGGACGGACAGCACCCGAACCGAGGCGGAGCCGACACCGGCCGCTGGCGACCTACCCGAAGTCGTCGGGGTGACCGTCACCGACTTCGTCCAGTACCCGCTGTCGGGGACGCACCCGCACGTCCACAACCGGGCGGACACCCGGTACGTCGTCGTGCGCGTCGCACAGGGACAGAGAGAGCCACGGGAGATTCGTGAGGATCTCACGCTCACGCTCGGCGGACCGACGGCACCGCGCGCCTCCAGACAGCCGGTCCCGTGGCAACACGAGAGCGTCGACGTCGCGTTCGCCGTCTCGAAGGCGAGACGGGTCGACGAGGGGCAGGTCCGCTACCGGGGGACGGTCCTGCACACGCTCGGACCGGCGGCGCTCGACCGACTGAACGAACCACCGGCGTTCGTCGTCTCCGACGTCGGCGTCTCGCCGGCCGAACTCGACGCCGGCGAACGGGCCACCGCCACGGTCAGGCTCACGGTGACGAACGAGGGCGCGGGCGCTGGCACGTTCGGAGTCAGTCTGACCGGCAACTACGTCTCGGGGGCCGAGACGGTGACGGCACGGTTCGACGCGGGAGAGCGACGCGACGTCGTGAGCGTCGTCGGGGTCGTCGGGCGGGGGGAGGCAGCCACCGTCGGGGTCGACTGGGGCGTCGACAGCCGGCGGGTGACGATTCCGGTCGTCGGACGGACCACGACGGCGACGAGCGCGGAGACGGCCACGGAGACGAACGAGACGGGGTAGACGACGGCGGTGGGGGAGACGGCCGAGACAGGGGAGACGGACCGGCGACCACCCGTGCACGACGGGTCACGACAACACACCACACACTTATCAATCGTGTCACTGTAACGACTAGAGCTATGCGAGACCTGCTGGTCGACAAGACGGCGGTGGTGACAGGCGGTGCGAGCGGTAACGGACGCGCAATCTCGCTCGCGTACGCCGAACAGGGGTGCGACGTGGTCGTCGCGGACATCCGCGAGGACCCGCGCGAGGGGGGAACGCCGACGCACGAACGCATCGAGTCCGAGACGGACGCGGCGGCGACGTTCGTCGAGTGCGACGTCACCGACTACGACTCGCTCGTCGCGGCCGTCGGCGCGGCCGAGGAGTTCGGCGGCATCGACGTCATGGTGAACAACGCCGGCATCTTCCAGGGCGAGGAGTTCCTCTCGGACGACGACTCGACGTTCGACCGAATCATGGACATCAACGTCCGGGGCGTCTACTACGGCAGTCGAGCGGCCATCTCGGAGATGGTCGATGGGGACGGGGGGAGCGTCGTCAACCTCTCCAGCGTGGCGGGCCTCCGCGGGTCGGGCGACTTCGTGAGCTACTGCACCTCGAAGGGGGCGGTTCGACTCATGACGTACGCGCTCGCGGACCGGTTCGGCCCGGACGGCGTCCGCGTCAACGCCATCCACCCGGGGCTCATCGAGACGACGATGACGACGGAGGACGTCCCCATCGTCGGAACCGAGGCCGAGGAGGCGTTCCAAGAGACGATTCCGCTCCGCCGGAACGGACAACCGGAGGACGTCGCGGACATCGCGCTGTTCCTGGCGTCCGACCTCGCCGACTACGTCTCCGGGGAGTCGGTCGTCGTCGACGGCGGGATGTCGAGCACGCAGTGAGACGGTCGGGTGTGACTGGACGAAGCCGTTCGGCGCCCGGGGGTTCCGAGACGCGTCACGGCTCGACCGGCCGAGGAGGGAAAGGACAATACCGGGCGCCGTCGTTCGAGGTGGTATGAACCGCGACTCGCGGACCCGCGTCGAGGAGGTGATGTCGACGCCGCTGGAGACCATCTCGTCGTCGGCGTCGGTCACGGAGGCCGCCCAGGTGATGCGCGACCACACCATCAGCGCGCTCGTCGTGACGAGCAGTCCACCCGGAATCGTCACCAGTACGGACGTCCTCGGCGTCGTCGCCGACGGCCGAGACCCGGCGGAGACGGCCGTCCGTGAGGTCATGACCGCCGGCGTGGAGTCCGTCCCGCCGGACCTCCTCATCGAGGAGGTGGCGGCGATGATGACGAGCCTCGGCATCAAGCACCTCCCGGTCGTCGACGGCGACGACTACGTCGGGATGGTCTCGTCGACGGACGTCACGGCCGAACTCGCCTGAGGCGTCGACGAAGCGGCGTCACGCGCTCGTCGGCCGGACGGAGACGTACACCCCGTCGTCGCTCACGGCGACCACGATGGGGCCGTTCGGCGCACACCGGACCCAGTTGTACCGCTCCACCTCGCCCTCCGTCTCGACCGTGAAGCGGAACGGCCCGGCGGGGTCGACGGCCGACGGGACCGTCTCCACCTCGTTCGGGTCGAGTTCGAACGCGCGCTCGAACAGCGTCTCCTCGCCGGTCAACACCCGCACGACGACGCGGCGCGCTCGGTCCGTCTCGTTCCGGACCTGCACGTCGTGGTTGGCGTAGCCACAGCGGAACGCCGGGGCCGCCGAGACGGACGCGTAGAGCGTGTTCCGGACCGTCGGCTGCCAGTCGTAGATGGCCTCACCGTCCGGCGTGCGGACGACGACGTCGTACCGCCGGTTGGCCGGAAACACCGGGACGAGCAGGCGCACGTCCGCCGGGACGTCGAACTGCGAGGCGAAGTGAAGCGTGCCGGTCTGCCAGACGTGGAGCGTCACCCGCCGGGACTCGGCTGCGTCGTTGTCGAGCGCGAGCGCGGGTGCCCGACCGAGCGCCGCGGCGACGTCGAGGTCGGCCGGGACGTCGTACGCGACGGTCTGTTCGCCGTCGGCGACGGCGAACGAACAGTCCCCGGGACAGAGGACGGGACGGCGGAAGGAGACCCGCGGCGTGAGGTCGACCCAGAGGTCGGCGAGTCCCTCCCGGACCGCCCACTCGTACTGCTGTCGGTCGCCGTCGGCCGTCTCGACGAGCACGTCGTACCGCCCCGCCGTCGCGAGGAGGTCCGGGAACGACGCCGTCCCGCCCGGCGGGACGGTGGTGCTGTCGGCGAACACCTCCCGGTCGCCGTCGGCCACCACCGTCGTCAGGAACCGCTCGGTCGACCCGAGGTTGCGGACGTGGACGCCGCGCGGCCGGTCGAGGAGCGGTGCGCCGGCTGCGCGGTACGGGTCGAGTGTCGACGCCGCCGACCCCGGAGCGTCGGCGGTGTTCGGAGAGTCCGACGACCCCGACTGTGTCGCCGCCGGAGCGTTGGTGGCGTCCGCGGGGGTCGTCGCGTTCGAACCGACGAGCGCGTTGCACCCCGCGAGCGACCCGAGGCCGACCGTCCCGAAGAGGGCACGGAGGACCGGACGACGGCGCATTGTTCCCGTATTCGAGTCGGCACGCATGTAGGTGTCGCCGCCGGGTCGACGAGGTCTGTACTGCTCCCGTGTGGGCGGGTCGAGAGGCGAGGCCACGTGCGGACGACGGCCGAACGGTTTAGTCGCCGGCGTCTCTGGGGGGAACCGTATGTCCGACACCATGCGAGCGGCCGTCGTCTCCGAACCGGGCGCGGACTTCGAAGTCGTCGAGCGTGACGTCCCCGACCCCGGGGCGGACGAGGTGCGTGTCGCCGTCGACGCCTGCGGCATCTGCTACAGCGACAGCTACGTCAAGGAGGGGACGTACCCGGGCATCGACTACCCGCGCGTCCCGGGCCACGAGATTGCGGGCCGCGTCGACAGCGTCGGGGAGAACGTCACGGCCTGGAGCGAGGGGGAGCGCGTCGGCGTCGGCTGGCACGGCGGACACTGTTTCACCTGCGACCCCTGCCGCCGGGGGGAGTTCCTCCAGTGTCGGGAGGGACAGGTCACGGGCATCAGCTTCGACGGCGGCTACGCCGAGTACGCGACGGTTCCGGCCGAGGCACTCGCGCGGGTGCCGGAGCGCCTCGCTGCCGTCGACGCCGCGCCACTGCTCTGTGCCGGCGTCACGACGTTCAACGCCCTGCGGAACACCGGTGCAGGACCCGGCGACGTCGTCGCCGTCCAGGGAATCGGCGGCCTCGGCCACCTCGGCGTGCAGTACGCCCACGCGGCGGGGTTCGAGACGGTGGCACTGTCACACAGCCCCGACAAGCGTGACCTGGCGCTCGAACTCGGCGCGGACCACTTCGTCGACACCGCTGCGACCGACCCCGCCGAAGCGCTCCAGGAACTCGGTGGCGCGCGCGTCGTCCTCGGCACGGCGCCTTCGGCCGACGCCGTCGAGTCCGTCGTCGGCGGCCTCGGCATCGACGGGGAACTCGTGCTGGTCGGCATCCCGCACGACGACGTCGGTGTCGACGTCCAGCAACTCGTCACGAACCGGAGCGCCGTCGAGGGGTGGGCGTCCGGCCACGCCCGCGACTCCCAGGACACCCTGGAGTTCAGCGCGCTCCGCGACGTGACGCCCGAAGTCGAGACGTACCCGCTGGCGGACGCCGAGGAGGCGTACGAGCGGATGCTGGCCAACGAGGCACGGTTCCGGGTCGTCCTGGAGCCGTAGCGACTCGTCGACTCGTCGACGACGCGTCCGGTCGGTCGTCCGACCGGAGTCGCACCACGAGTATTTCCCGGTCCCGGGCGAACGGCGCAGTGATGACTGGCCGCGCCCACACGACCGACGGAAGCCGCGGCGTCTACGACTGGTGGAGTCGTCATCCCCGCCTGCTCGACGCCTTCTACACCGTCGTCTTCGCCGGACGCGAGGCGTCCATCCGGGGCCGGTCAGTCGCGGCGCTCGGCCTCGAACCGGGCGAGTGCGTGCTAGAACTCGGCTGTGGACCGGGGAACAGCCTCGGACCGCTCCGGGAGCGAGTCGGGGGTGAAGGCACCGTGGTCGCCGTCGACGCCAGCGGTGGAATGGTCCGACGGGCACGCGAGCGGGTCCGGGAGGCGGGCTGGGACAACGTCCACGTTTTCCGGGGGGACGCGACCCGCCTGCCGCTCGCGGACGGCACCTTCGACGCGGTGTACGCCGCGATGTCGCTCAGCGCGATGCCGGACCCGCTCGGAGGGGTCGCCGCGGCGCACGGCGCGCTCCGTTCGGACGGACGCCTCGTGGTGCTGGACGCACAGCCGTTCCAGCACTTCCCGCTGACCCTGCTCAACCTCCCACTCGTGCCCCTGTTCCGGGCGCTGACGAACTGGGTCCCCGACGTCGACCTCCCGGCGGGAATCGAAGCGCGCTTCGCGACAACGGACCTGACCACGTACACCGACGGCACGCTGTTCGTCGCCCGGGCACGGAAGGACGCACACACATGACCGGAGGGAGCGACGCGGACGACACAGACGGCGCGGACGGCGCAGACAACGCAGAACACGCAGAACGCGAAGGGCCCGCCGTTCGGGTCCGCCGAGCGCGCGAGGGCGACATCCTCGCCGTCCTCCGGGTGGTCGAGGGCGCGATGCTCGAAGTCGGGGCGAACCAGGTGCGCCGCCGGACCGAGTCGGGCGACGTGCTCGTCGCCGAGCGAGAGGGTCGGGTGGTCGGGGCGCTCGTCCGCGACGGCGACCACGTCGAGGCCATCGCCGTCCACCCCGACCGACGGGGCGCCGGCGTGGGGAGCCTGCTCGTCGAACGGGCGCTCGCGGAGAGCGGTCGACTCACCGCGGAGTTTCGCGAGGAGGTACGCCCCTTCTACGAGGCGCTGGCGTTCGACATCGAGGAACGAGAGGGCGAGAAACGGCTGTGGGGCGAGCGCGAGCGGTGAGGGGGAGCGAGACCACGGTCACACCGCACCCGTGTGTCACGTCGTCGCGTCCGCGCTCGCTGCGGGAGCGCCGCCGACCGTCTCACGCCGTCCCGAACGTCGACTGACGACACGGTCACGGAGAGCCGCGGCGGCACCGACCGCTCAGACCAGTGGTTCGACCAGGTCGCGGCCCGCGTCCAGGAGCGTCTCGATGCGCTCCTCGCTGGAGGCTTCGGCGTACACCCGCAGGACGGGTTCGGTCCCCGAGGGACGCACGAGGAGCCACGAGCCGTCGTCGAGCAGGAGTTTGAACCCGTCGAGCGTGACCACCTTGGCGATGTCCCGCCCGGCGACCGTCTCGGGGAGTTCGTCCTCGAGGTCCGAAAGGACGCGCTGTTTCTCGGCGTCGGGACACGCGACGGAAATCTTGTCCGCGACGATGTCGCCGTGCTCCTCGAGGAGGCGGTCGACGCGGGCGTCGAACGGTTCCTCGCTGGCGATGGCGGCCCCCA
>NZ_JBEPXO010000019.1:0-45013 GCF_041641895.1 Salinigranum sp.
GCGAACGCGACGCCGACAGCGACCCCCTCGGGGAACGAGTGGACGGTGAGGATGCCGAGGATGAGCAGCAGTTTCTTGAAGTCCGCCTCCTCGTACCGCTTCGGCGACACCTCGTAGTCGTCGATGACGCGGTGGGCGACGACGACGAGGACGATACCCGTCGACAGGCCTACCGCGAGGAGGCCGACGAGACGAGGCGGAATCCGGCCGACCGAGAGGCCGTCGAGCGAGAGCGTCACGGCCGGCCCGAACGCCTCGAGGACGAGGCCGAACACCGACGCAGAGAGCATGATGCCCGAGGCGATGCCCCACAGCGCCACGTTCCAGCGGTCGCCGACGTCCTCGACGAAGAAGAACGGGAGTGCGCCGAGCCCCGTCGCGAGCGCCGTGACGAGGCCGGCGAGGAAGACGAACGTGAGGTTCGCGAGTTCGACCATCGGGCGGGGCTACCACCAGGAGGTCGATAAATATTGTCATTTTGCCGATAGGTTTTGGGCGGCCTAAACCGTGGCCGGTAGCCTCGGCGCACGAAACGGGTCGGGACAGCGTCAGAACAGCGCGTCGAGTTCCTCGTCGGTGTCGAGCAGGGAGGCGAGGTTGTCGGCGCTCCCCGCGTCGCGCTCCTGTCCCTCGCGCTGGGCTTCGATGGCGACGGCCTGCAGTTCCTTGATCCGCGGGACCGACGTCACGCCCGCGAGGAGGACGACGACGGCGACGAAGTCGGAGTCGACGGGCGCGTCGCCGCCGCGAATCTCCATCGTGCCGGTCTCTTCTTCGAGCCACTTCCGCCCGCGTTCGATGCCGCGGCGGGAGAGCGCCTCGGGCGGCCCGCTGACCACCACCAGCGCGCGTTCGGTCCCGGCCACCTCACAGGGGAGGGTGAGCCGGCCGAGCGTCGCCCGCTGGACGAGGCTCGACACCCGGTTCATCGCCTCGCCGTCGTCCGTCTCCGTCGGTGCGGACCGGAAGCGCGAGAGGAAGCCGCCGGACCTGCGGTCCACCGGTGCCGCCGCGTAGCCGACGGTGGAGACGCCGCCGCCGGCGAGCGTGTTGATGATTTCCGAGGAGTCGACGACGCTCTCGGCGACCTGTCCACCGGTCACCTCGCCGGCGGAGAAGAGGACCCCGAGTCGCCGAGCGAGTTCCTCGTTGAGGCTGGCGTACCCCTCCTTGACCGACTCGCCCGTGTGTCGCCAGGCGTCGTTGTCGAAGACGAGGAGGTTGTCCACTTCTCGGACGAAGGTCTGGAACGACCGCGCGGCGTTGAGCGTGTAGATGCCCCCCTCGTCGCGGCCGGGCAGGATACCGATACCGTAGACCGGTTCGGTGTAGAGCCGCTTCAGTTCGTGCGCGAGGACGGGCGCTCCGCCGGAACCGGTGCCACCGCCGAGGCCGGAGACGACCAGGAAGGCGTCGACTTCGGCCGAGGAGACGTCGTCGAGCGCGGCGAGCACCTCGCCGACGTCCTCGGCCATCACCTCGGCGCCGAGTTCGTTGTCGGCGCCGACGCCGTGGCCCTTCACGCGCGACTGGCCGACGAGGACGCGCTTCTCGGGGGGAACGAGTTCGAGTCCGGCGAGGTCGGCCCGTGCGGTGTTCACGGCGAGGGCGGCGCTGACAAAGCCCGCCCGCCCCGAGCGGTCGTATCGGAGGAGGGCATCGACCACCTTGCCACCGGCCTGGCCGATTCCGACGAGTGCGAGTTTCATGAAATATGTCGTACGTATTACGATTCGGACGGTAATGAACACAGCGGTGGGGGACCGGACCGCGACGGGGAACGGCGTCGTTTTGCCAGTCCCGACAGAACGGCAGGGTGTGACCGACCCGTTTCCACAGCCGCGACCCGGCCCCTCGCGCGACCGACTCGTCGTCCGCCTCGGCTGTTCGGCAGTCGCGGCGCTCGTCTCGGTCGTGGTCTTCCGCGACGTCGTGACCGAGGCGCTGCCGCTCCTGTGGCCGCCGACCACGCCGTTCTCGCGCTGGTTCGGCCTCGTCACCGTGCTGGCCGTCTCGTTCCTCGTCCTCCCCGGCGTCGTCGGGACGCTCGTCGGTGACCGGCTCTACGACTCGTTCGGCGACGACGGGGAGAAGTGAGAGAACGAGGGACGGGAGCGTTCGTCGGACTCGTCGGGGGCGGTCGGTGTTCCGGAGGCGTCGGGCAGGCCCCCCCGCTGACCGAGCGCCGCCCGCACGGCGCCGACTACCTCGCCTCCCCCGACGACAGTCGACCGACCCCGCAGACGTTCGTACGTCGACCGCCCCGCCTCCCCGGCGAAGTTGCGCGCCTCGAACGGTCGCTCTTCGACCAGGACGACCCGGTCGGCCGCGGCGGCGGCGTCGAGGTTCGGGAGGTTCCCCTCGCCGACTTCGACGTCGGTGACGACGACGACGTCCGCGGCTGCGACCCACTCCTCGACGGCGTCGCGTGCCGACTCGTCGACGCCCGCGTACGGGGGCACGGTGACGAGGTCGACACCGAGGTGGCGGGCCGTCTCGGCGTCGGTGTCGCCCTCATTGAGCGCGCCGGCGGTCACGGTGTAGCCGGCCGCCGAGAGCAGGTAGAGGACGCGTGCGGCGCTCCCACCGCCGCCGACGACGTGGACCTGGCCGGCCGCCTCGCCGCCGGGGCCGACGCCCACGTCGGGGAGCGCCGTCACGTAGACCGACCCGGTCACCGGATGTCTGGAGACGACGGCGTTCGTGTCGAACGCCTCACGGAGGCGCGGTTCGGTCAACACCGTCTCCGGTGGGCCGGCGGCGAGCACCCGGTGGTTCGAGAGCAACACCAGTCGGTCGCAGTAGTGGGCCGCGAGGTTGAGGTCGTGGATAGCCGCGAGCGCGGTCTTCCCCTCCTGAACGAGGTCACGGACGAGTTCGAGCGTCCGGACCTGGTGGTTGATGTCGAGGCTCGCCGTCGGTTCGTCGAGCAGCATCACGGGGGTGGTCTGTGCGAGCGCGCGCGCGATGAGCACCCGCTGTCGCTCGCCGCCAGAGATGTCCGTCACCGGCCGGTCTTCGAGGGACGCGACAGCCGTCCGGTTCAGCGCACGGTCGACCGCTTCCGTGTCGCGCTCGGTCCACGTGCCGAAGCGCGACCGGTGCGGCGTCCGCCCCATCTCGACGGCCGCGCGGACGGTGAAGTCGAACGAGAGCTGGGTCGTCTGCGGAACGGTCGAGACGAGTCGACTCGCCGCACGGGAGGAGAGGTCGTGGATGTCCTCGCCGGCGACTTCGACGACGCCGCGTCGCGGGGAGAGCGCCCCGTTGATGGTCCGCAGGAGTGTCGTCTTACCGGCACCGTTCGGCCCGACGAGGCCGACGAAGTCACCCTCTTCGACCGAGAGCGAGACGCCGTCGAGCACCCGTTCGTCTCCGAGGCGGACGACGACGTCGTCGACGGAAATCACAGCCGGCGCACCTCCCGCGAACGGAGCAGGTAGATGAAGAAGGGTGCGCCGACGGCCGCGGTGACGATTCCGACGGGGAGTTCCGCAGCGCCCGAGCGGGCGACGGTGTCGGTGAGGACGAGGAAGGCCGCGCCGCCGAACGCCGAGGCCGGGAGGAGGACGCGGTGGTCGGGCCCGACGACGAGCCGCATCATGTGTGGCACGACCAGTCCGACGAAGCCGATGACGCCGGAGACGGCGACGGCCGCGGCCGTGACGAGACTCGCGAGCGCCAGGAGGACGCGTTTCGTTCGCTCCACCTCGATACCGAGCGAGTGGGCGTCCTCCTCGCCCAGGAGGAGGACGTTGAGGTCCTGCGCGTACACGAGTAGAACGACGAACGTCGGCGGCAGGACGAGGAGCGTCGCTTGGACGTCACCCCACGACGCGTCGTGGAGGTGGCCCATGAGCCAGAACACCGCGCGGTTGAGGCCCTCGCCGGACTGGAGGAGGAGGTATGAGATGACGGCACCGAGGAACGTCTGGACGGCCACGCCCGCCAGCAGGAGGGTCGCGACGGGCGTCCGCCCGCCCTCCGTGGCGATGGCGTAGACGCCGAAGGCGGCGAGGACGGCCCCCACGAAGGCCGCAGCCTGCAGGCCGATGCCGAACGGGAGCGCCGGCAGCGCGATCGAGGCGACGGCGCCGACGGCCGCGCCCGAGGAGACGCCGACGATGGAGGGGTCGGCCATCGGGTTCCTGAAGAAGCCCTGCATGACGACGCCGGCAGTCGCGAGCGCGAACCCCACGACGGCGGCGAGTGCGATGCGCGGCATCCGGACCTGCTGGACGATGACCGCCGCCTGGCGGGGGACGTCGAACGCCAGGCCCGGGAGCGCGTCGAGGACCACCTGCGCGACGGTCGTCGCGGGGATGCGGACGGGTCCGATGCCGGCGCTGAGGACCATCACGACGGCGCAGACGACTGCGAGGCCGGCCGACCAGCCCACTGCTCGGACACGCACGTCTCGCGCCATGTTCGTGAACACAAGCGCATTTGCAGTACATAAATACGTGTTGCACTACGGCACTGACGCGGAGACGGCGCACCGAAGCGGGAGACGCCGGGTGGCCAGTCGGGACACGTGGACCACAACCGTATTACCGCGGCGTCTCCCTCCAACGGGTATGGTCGAGAACGTCATCTGGCCCGCGTACTTCGACGCCGACCGGACCCGGTCGGAGGGGCGACGGGTTCCGCTGGATCAGGCGGTCGAAGAGCCGACCGTCGACGAACTCGCAAAGGCCGTCCAGCAGGTCGGATACGACGCGGTCATCGAACGGGACAAGACCTACGCGCGGGAGTACGAACAGCGCGGACGAGTCCTGGTACAGGGGGCCGACGACGCCTCGAAGAACGACCTCGTTCAGGCCGTCGCCGCCTACGTCAACATCCTCCGCGACTGATGCCGGCGAGAGGAGCGAACCGATGAAGCGCGTCGGAACCGTCTCGCGAACGGCTCAGGGGGTCGCCATCGTCCGTCTCGACGACGACCCGCCGGACATCGGCACCGTCGTCGTCGACGACTCGCTCTCGAAGGTGGGTCGCGTCGTCGACGTCTTCGGCCCCGTCGACCGGCCGTACGTCGCCATCACGCCCACGAAGGGAACTTCGCCGGCGTCGCTCGTCGGTTCGAAGCTGTACGCGCGGTAGCGACGCCCCGGGCGCCCGGGAACGAAAAGGCCCAAGCCCTCCCCGTCGAAACGTCGGGGCATGAAGCCACGCGTCTACGGCGGTGTCGCCTTCGCCGCCCTCCTCTTTCTCCTCGTCCAGTTGGGAGCGCTGGCGCTCGTTCCCACCTTCTACGCGGAGGGGTACCAGCAGGTCGAAGACCCGACCGACCCGACGAACAGCCTCCTCTACATCGGTGCCATCCTCGTCGCCACGGCGCTGATGCTCGCCGCGTTCAAGTACGACTTCGACTGGGCCGTGCGGGGCGTGGTCGTTCTCACCTCAGGTCTCCTCGCGTGGTACGTCTTCGGCGCCGTCCTCTCGGGACTGCTCCCGGTCGTCCTCGCGGGCGCGGTGGCCGTCGCCCTCCTCGCGTACCCCGAGTGGTACGTCATCGACACCGCCGGCGTCCTGATGGGCGCGGGTGCGGCCGCGCTCTTCGGCATCAGTTTCGGCGTCCTCCCCGCGGTAGTACTCCTCGTCGTCCTCGCCGTCTACGACGCCATCTCCGTCTACGGCACGGAGCACATGCTCGACCTCGCCGAAGGCGTGATGGACCTCCGCATCCCCGTGGTGCTCGTGGTCCCGACCACGCTGTCGTACTCGCTCCTCGATACGGACTTCGCGGGGGCGAACGAGGTTCACGAGGGAGACGACCAGGGGCAGGCGACCGCCGACGGCGGCGACGCGGTAGCCGACACGGAGGCGGCGGTCGGCGGCGAAGACGACGAGGTCGCGAGCGGGCGTGGAACCGAAAGCGGAGCGGGGGACGAGACCGGAGCAGAGGAGTCGGTCCGGGACGCCTTCTTCATCGGGCTCGGCGACGCCGTCATGCCGACGGTGATGGTCGCCAGCGCGGCGTTCTTCTCACCGGCCACCTCGCTCGGCCTCGCCGCGCTCCCGTCGCTGAACGTCCCGGCGCTGGCGGCGATGGTCGGGACGTTCCTCGGCTTCTTCGTCCTCATGTGGGCAGTCACGAAGGGCCGCGCACACGCGGGACTTCCCCTCCTCAACGGCGGAGCCGTCGGTGGCTACCTGCTCGGCTCGCTCGTCGCGGGCGTCCCACTCGTCGAGGCGCTCGGACTGACTCCGTACCTGTAGCGCCGTCGGAGTGGGGTGGCGGACAGACGGCACGCACGGGAGACGGTCGACGGGACGACGTGCCGTACACCCGCGCAGGCCCCGACGCCGTAGTCACAGCATCACGGGCGGGTGGCCGCGTACTGGGGTAAGAAGTCTCGGACCGACGGGGTCGGGCGTGAGTCGGAGGCTCCGTTCGTCCCGGTCAGGCCGGGTCGGCGTGCCCCGACCGCACCTTCACTGCCATCCCCGTCTCGAAGTCCGCCATCGCGTCCGCGGAGAGTTCGGCCCGGCCGACCGCGAGCAGTGCGTCCGACTCGTCGACGACGGCCACCTCGTCGCCGGGTCTGATGCGTGGGTCGGCGTCGCGGACGAACTTCGCGAAGGCGTTCTTGCCGTCGCGGACGAACGGTTCGGACTCCTCGCCGACGACGACGCGGTACGCGGGCGGGTCGAGCGCGTCGAGCAGACGCCGGCCCCCCTCGACACCGAGCGTGAACCGCCCGTCGACGGCGTAGGTGACTACCCGCCCGGATGCCGCGTGGACCTGACTGGGCCGCCCACTCGACGTCCGGTCGATGCGGAGCGCGTCCATCCCCGGAAAAAAAGCGGCGCCCACACCGCGGCCGAACTGGTAGTCGGCGACGGTCCGCAGCTGTCCGAGGTCACGCTCGTCCGCGTCTGTCATGGCCGCTCCTCGCCGTGGCGGAGACAAAACCCTTCGGCTTCGCTGCTGCCCGTGTTGACACACCGGAGCGAGAGAGAAACCCATATATGCGTGACTTACCCCTGGTCGGACATGAACCTCAGACTCGCCCTCGCCGGTGTCTGCCTCCTGCTGGCGAGCAGCGGCCTCTTCGCCGCGAGCGGTGCACCCCAGGGTGTCCCCGTCCTCCTCGTCGTCGCCGCCGTCGCCGGTGCGGCCGCCGCCGTCGCGCGGTTCGGCGCGGGCCGCGACGCGACGCGGTAGTCAGTGCGTCCGGAGTCGGCCGTTCTCCGCCGTCACCGTCCGCGCTCGGAACCGAGTCGTCACGAGCGCCGGGAAGCCGTCACAGGAGGAAGGTGTCCTGTCGCTCCGAGAGGTCCAAGAACGCGTCCGTCGCCTCCACGAGTTCGTCCGCCGTGGACTCTTTGAACGCCATCACTTCGACGCGGACCCCCTCGTGGCGGAGGTGCGAACAGAGCCGCGAGAAGTCGCCGTCGCCGGTGCAGAGGACCACCGTGTCGACGTGCGAGGCGAGGGTGACGGCGTCGAGGCTCATCCCGACGTCCCAGTCGGCCTTCTTCGACCCGTCGCCGAACGTCTTGATGTCCTTGATTTTGGTCTCGAACCCGATGTCGACGAGGGCGTCGAAGAAGCGCTCCTCGTCGGGTGAGTCCGCGCGGATGACGTAGGCGATGGCACGGACCAGTTCCCGGCCCGAGACGGCCTTGTCGAGGAGGCCGGAGTAGTCGATGTTCCGCGAGTAGAGGCTGTGTGCGGAGTGGTAGAGGTTCTGTGCGTCGACCAGCACGGCGACCCGCTGGTGAGGGTGGATCTCGGTCATTGGACAACGACGCGAGGCCCACGGACTAACGGTTGTCGGTCCGCACACCGGTCAGGTCGCCTTGGTCGTCACGCGGAACCGCTCGGGCGGGTCGAGGAGTCCCCAGACCGTCCCGGCGGAGTGGACTACGGAGACGACCGGGAGGAGGGGCAGTGCCAGGAGGAGACCCAGCGCCCGCGACCCGTCCGACGAGCGGTACCAGAGCGCCCCGCGGACGTACCAGAACGCCGTCAGCGCGCCGAGCGCGACGGAGAGCGTCCGGTAGAGCGAGTCGTCGACGACGACGGCACCGGCGAGCGTCAGCGGGACGACAGCGGCCGTGAACAGGGGCGAGAGCGCCCACGCGTAGTTCCGAACCCGCGTCAGGAGGCGGTAGTGCAGAGGCAGTCGCGACGCCTCCGCGTGGTTTCCGGCGGCCCATCGGCGCCGCTGCTGGAGGACGTCCGTGAGCGAGGGCGGAGCCTGGTTCCGACAGACCACGTCGGCGAGTTCGAAGTCGAGGTCACGTCCCCGAGCGGCCGCCCAGACGAACGCGGTGTCCTCGACGAGCGAGGCACGGTCCCACGTCACCGCCTCCTCGACGTCCGTCCGGACGGCGATGCCGCCACCCCACGCGAACAGCGGGATGGAGAGGCGCGCGAACGCGCGCTGCTCGAACTGGACGCCCATCCGGTAGACGTCGGCCAGGTAGCTCAGGACCGACCCAGTCTGCTGGGGTCGCTCGCGGAGCTGGACGACGTCACCCTCGGGGAGGCCGTCGAACGACTCGAGGACGCTGTCCTCGTCGAGGTAGAGGACGAACTCGCGGTCACAGTCGAGGGTCCGGCGGGCCCACTCGACGGCGCGGCCCTTCCGGACGGCGTCACACTCGAAGTCGTCGGGGACGACGTGGACCGTCGCCCCGTCGACGTCCAGTGGTTCCTCGGCGACGACGTGGCGGTCGACGAGGGCGTCGGGGAGCGAATCGACCGTCCCCTGGACGACCGACTCGGCGTCGACCGTCAGGATACGGACCTGGACGTCGTCGGGGCCGTACGCGGGAGCGGGGGTCCGGTACCCCCCGCCGACCACGTACGTCGTGACCACCCACGTCAGGGCGACGCCGCCGAAGACGAGGAGACTCGCCCACAGGAGTGCGTGCGTCCCGACGTCGACGGTCCCCACGACGAGTGCCAACGCACCGCCGGACAGACTGCCGAGGAGGCCCTGGTCGTTCCCGCCACCCGTGTTCGGCCCGGCGTCGGGGGGTGCCTGTCCCGCCCCCGCTCCGACCCCGGGCGGTTGTCCAGTGCCGACGCCCGCGCCGAGGGCGACGCCGGCGAGCACGAACAGTACCACGGTGGTGCCGAACAGCGTTCGTCTCATCGTACCCGGGGCGTAGGAGCGAGCGTAGTTCAACGGGGGACTCGCTCACCGGAGATTCCGGCGAGTTGACGCCGAATTTACGCGGATTAACCGCGGATTTCACCGGCGAATCGCCGACGTGTGGGCGAACGGGTCGTCCGGAGACGTCGGCGGCGTGTTCCGTTCTCGCGCGACGAGTGCCCGGATGGAGCGCGTGGCGAGCGTCTCCCCGAACGCCGTGTGCTCTCCGTGTACGGTCGTGGGTCGTGTTGACGCACGTCGGCGCGGCCCGCAAGCTATAACAGGGGGAACGTGCGTGTATGCACACGTGAACCGACCCCCGTACGACGCGACTGGCCTGTCGGGAGTGCCGGGAGCACCGCGTGGGTCGACGTCGCCGAAACCGAAGAAACGCGTCTTCTAACGCTCGTGGCGGGAGTGGCGACCCCGTTTCGGGCGACCTCAGACGGTCGACAGTGACCGGTTCGAGAACGTCCACCACCACCGACACCACCACACATCCACAACCACATGACGATAGACGAATTCCGCGGCGTGTACCCGGCGATGTGCACGCCGTTCCACGAGGACGGCAGTATCGACTTCGAGACCCTCCGCGCGGACGCCCGACGACTCGTCGACGCCGGCGTCGACGGCCTCGTCCCCGTCGGCTCCACGGGCGAGTCGGCGACGCTCACCCACGACGAACACATCGAGGTCGTCGAGTGCGTCGTGGGCGAGGTCGGCGACGAGGTTCCCGTCGTCGCCGGCTCCGGGTCGAACAACACCCGCGAGGCACTCGACCTCTCGCGACGCTCTGCCGACGCGGGCGCGGACGGCCTGCTCCTCATCTCGCCGTACTACAACAAGCCCGAACCGGCCGGCTTCGTCGAGCACTACCGGACCATCGCGGACGCGGTCGACCTGCCACAGATCGTCTACAACGTCCCCTCGCGGACGGGGCGGAACATCCTCCCGGACACGGCCGTCGAACTCGCCTCTCACCCGAACATCCAGGGGTACAAGGCGGCGAGCGGCGACCTGAACCAGATATCGGAGGTCGTCGAGCGCACCCGCGACGAGGACTTCCAGGTCCTCTCCGGCGACGACGGCCTCACGCTCCCCACCATCTCGGTCGGCGGGACGGGCACCATCAGCGTCGTGGCGAACGTCGAACCCGAGCGGACGGTGGCGATGGTCCACGCCGCCCTCGACGGCGACTTCGAGCGGGCGCGTGAACTCCACCACCGTCTCTCGCCGCTGTTCCGACAGCTGTTTGTCGAGACCAACCCCATCCCGGTGAAGGAGGCGATGGGCATCCGCGGGTACAGCGCACCCCACCTTCGCCTGCCGCTGACGAGGCTCTCCGAGGAACACGTGGCGGACCTGGAGCGCATCCTCGACGACCTCGAGCAGGAGCGGGTCGCCGCGGAGGCCGACCAGTGAGCGAGGCCCCGCGAGTCGCGGTGACGGGAGCGACCGGCCGGATGGGTCGGGAACTACTCGCACTCGCGCGCGAGCGTGCCGACCTCGACCTCGTCCTCGCGGTGAGTAGCACGGCGGAGCACGAGGTCGACGGGGTACCCGTCGCCGACGCTGACGCCCTGCCGCGACTCCTCGTCGAGAGCGAGGTCGACGTCCTCGTCGACTTCACCGCACCCGCTGCCAGCGCCGAGTACGTCGCCGCCTGTGCGGACGCCGAGGTGGCGGCCGTCGTCGGGACGACGGGCTTCTCGGACGACGAGGCGACGACGCTCCGTCGGGCCAGCGAGTCCGTCCCCGTGCTGAAGGCGTCGAACTTCTCGCGCGGCATCGCCGCGCTGCGCCGGGCCGTCCGCGAGGCCGTCGCCGCGCTCCCGGACTTCGACGTCGAGGTCACCGAGACCCACCACAACGGCAAGCGGGACGCCCCCTCGGGGACGGCGAACACCATCCTCTCGGACATTGACGAAATCCGTTCGTCGGCCCGCCAGACGTCGTCTGGCGACGTCGACGAGGTCCGCGACGACCACCCGCGCGTCCACGGCCGCGAGGGCGACCAGCCCCGCGAGGCGGGTGAAATCGGCGTCCACGCCCGTCGCGCCGGTGGCATCCCCGGCGAGCACGACGTCCTCGTCGGGGGGGACCACGAGTACCTCGTGCTGTCCCACACGGCGCTCGACCGGGGTGTCTTCGCCGACGGGGCGCTCGACGCCGCGGTCTGGCTCTCGGGGAGAGAGGCGGGGTGGTACGACTTCGGTGCCGTAATCAACGATGGGGAGTGACAGAGAGGCATGACACTCCGGACCGACGTCGAAGCCCTGTGGAACCAGTACACCGCGGACGAAATCGACGCGGGGTCGGCCACCGCGACGGAGATGGAGACGCTCGACGCGTTCCTCGACGCGCTGGAGGCGGGCGAGGTCCGCGCGGCCGAGAAGACCGGCGAGACGGTCGAGACGTGGGAGGCCAACGAGTGGGTCAAGCAGGGCATCCTGCTGAACTTCGGCCTGCGCGAGACCTACCCCCGCGAGTACGGCGACGTCACCTACCACGACGTCCTGCCCCTCCGAGACACCGGTGACCTCGCCGGCAAGGGGACGCGCAACACGCCCGACGGGACCGTCGTCCGCCGGGGCGCGTATCTCGGCGAGGACTGCATCATGATGTCGCCGTCGTTCGTCAACGTCGGCGCGTACGTCGGCGACGGGACGCTGGTCGACTCCTGCGACACCGTCGGCTCCTGCGCACAGATCGGTGAGGGCGTCAAACTCGGCGCAAACACGCTTGTCGGCGGCGTCCTCGAACCTGTCGAGGACGCGCCGGTCGTCCTCGAGGACGGCGTCTCGCTTGGTGCGGGCTGTCGGGTCACGAGCGGCTTCCGCGTCGGCGAGAACACCGTCGTCGGCGAAAACACGCTGCTCACCCCGCGCATCCCCGTGTACGACCTCGTCGAGGAGGAAGTCGTCTACGGCCACCTCCCCGCGGAGCGCCGGGCGTTCACCCGGATGGTCGAGTCCTCGCTCGGCGACCACGACCTCTTCGCCGGGGGCGCGTACAAGCCCGCCGTCGTCGCCCTCGACATCGAGGACGACACCCGCGACGCCACGAGACGGGAGGAGGCACTGCGGGAATGAGGACGGGCGAGGGCGAAGGACGAGCGACGTCCGACGACGGCGAGAACCGCCCGGTCCGGCGGCTGTCGGCGTGGGACGACGACGAGTTAGCGGACCTCGCCGCCACCTACGAGACGCCGCTGTACGTGATGGACCTCGAACGGGTCCGCGAGAACTGCCGTCGCCTCCACGAGGCGTTCCCCGACGCGGACGTCCGCTACGCCGCGAAGGCTCACACCGGCCGGGTAGTGCTGGAGACGGTCAGAACGGAGGGGCTCGCCATCGAGTGTGCCTCCGCCGGCGAGGTCGAACGTGCGTTCGCCGCCGGTGCCGCCGGGGACGAGGTGCAGTACACCGCGGTCAACCCCCCGGACCGGGACCTCGACATCGTCGTCCGCCGGTGGGAGAACGACCCCGGCCTGACGATCACCGTCGGTGCGCGCGACACCGTCGAACGCCTCCGCGACCGGGGGTTCGACGGCCGACTCTGCGTCCGCGTCAACCCCGGCGTCGGCGCGGGCCACCACGAGAAAGTGACGACCGGCGGCCACGCGAAGTTCGGCGTGCCCTACTCGGAGGCCGCGTCGGTCGTCCGCGACGCCTGCGACGACTTCGAGGTGGTCGGCATCCACGCCCACGCGGGGTCGGGGATCTCGGGCGACGACCTCTCCGCCCACCGGGAGGTCGTCCGCCGGATGGGCGACCTGGCCCGGGACGTCTCCGCGTTCGTCGACCTGGAGTTCGTCGACGTCGGCGGGGGCTTCGGCGTCCCCTACCGGGAGGACGAACCACCGCTCGACCTCCCCAACGTCGCCGAGGCGACCAGGGAGGCCCTCGGCGACGTCGACGCCCAGCTCGCCGTCGAGCCGGGGCGGTACGTCGTCGCCGACGCGGGCGTGCTGCTGGCGACGGTGAACACGGTGAAGGAGTCGGCGGAGTACGAGACGCTCGTTGGTATCGACGCCGGGATGACGACGCTGCTCCGCCCGGCGATGTACGACGCGTACCACGCCGTCCAGAACCTGTCAGCCGAGGACGCGCGGGACGCAATACCAGTCACCGTCGCTGGACCTATATGCGAGACCAGCGACGTGCTGTGTGAGCACAGACCGCTCGCCGCTCCCGCGCGAGGTGACGTCCTCGCCGTCGGGAACGCGGGCGCGTACGGCTACGAGATGGCGTCGACGTACAACTCCCGCCCGCGGCCCGCGGAAGTCGTCCTCGACCCGGACCCCCGTCTCGCGCGCCGACGCGAACCCCTCGCGGCACTGACCGAGCTAGAACGATGACCCCCCAACGCACCATTCCGTTCGAGAAGTACCACGGCACCGGCAACGACTTCGTCGTCGTCGACGCCGACCACCCCGTACCGAACCGACCCGCCTTCGCCACCGCCTACTGCGACCGGACGACCGGCGTCTCCGGTTCCGATTCGGAGACCGTCGGCGCCGACGGCGTCCTCTTTCTCGCCCTGGAGTCGAGTTACGACCCGCCGCGGGTCGTCATGACGCTCGTCCAGCCGGACGGCTCCGTCGCCGCCATGTGCGGCAACGGCGCGCGCTGTGCGGCGGCGTGGGCGCGGAACCGCACCGACGCCGACGTCGTCATGATCGACACGCCCGCGGGGACCCGCCGCGCCGTCCTCGACGGCGACGAGGTGACGGTAGAGATGGGCGTCCCCTCGTTCGAACCACGGGACGTCCCGCTCGCCGACGAGGACCCGCTCGTCGAGGAGGCGGTCGAGGGCCTCACCGTCACGGCGGTGAACACGGGCGTCCCGCACGCCGTCGCGTTCGTCGACGACGTGGACGAGGTCGACCTCGAGACCGTCGCCCCACCGATCAGACACGCGGACCGCTTCCCGCGCGGGACCAACGTCACCGTCGCCTCCGAGGAGGGGGACGGGTTCCGCCAGCGGACGTTCGAGCGCGGCGTCGAGGGCGAGACGCGCTCGTGTGGCACGGGCGCCGTCGCCGTCGTCGCCGTCGCGAAGCGGCTGGGCCTCGTCGGGGACGAGGAGGTCCGGGTCTCGCCGCCGGGCGGCGACCTGACGATACGCGTCCCCGACCGTGACGAGGCGACGCTCCGGGGGCCCGTCGTACGGGCCTTCGAGGGCGAACTCGAGACGGTCCCGGCGCTCGAACCGTGAGCGGCGCGGCGTTCGACCCCGTCGACTTTCTCGCGGACGCGGTTCGAATCGACTCCACCGACGAGGACGTCGCGGAGATGCGCTCGTTCCTCGTGGAGACGCTCGACTCCCGGGGCGTCGACGTGACCGTGGACGACGCCGGCAACACCATCGCGTCGAGAGGGCCACCACCGGACGCGTGCACGCGACACGTCGTCCTCAACACGCACATCGACACCGTCCCCCCGCACGTCCCGTACGAGCGCGACGGCGACGTCGTCCGCGGGCGAGGGTCGTGTGACGCGAAGGGGCCGCTCGCCGCGCTCCTGTCGGCCTTCCTCGCCGTCGAACCGGGCGACGCTCGCGTCACCCTCGCGGTCACCCCCGACGAGGAGGTGCTCTCGACGGGCGCGGCCGCACTCGACCTCGACGGCGACCTGTACGTCGTGGGTGAACCGACCGGACTCGACGTCTGTACCGCAGCGAAGGGCCGGTTCCAGGGGACGCTCTCGCTGGCGGGCGTCGCGGCTCACGCGGCCGAACCCGACTCGGGCGTGAACGCCGTCGCCGCGCTGGAGGCGGTCCTCGGCGTCGTCCGCGCGTTCGACGCCGACCGGGAGGCCCATCCCGACCTGGGGACGGCGACGCTCACGCCGACAGTGGTCGAGGGCGGCGCGGCGACGAACCAGGTGCCGGCGGCGTGCTCGCTCGTCCTCGACCGCCGGAGCGTCCCGCCCGAGACGGCCGAGGGGTTCAGGAGCGCGTTCGAGGCGCGGGTCCGCGAGGCCGTCCCGGACGCGGTTGGGGTCGAGTTCGCACTCACGGACCGCCCCACGCCCTTTCTAGAGGCGTTCGCGACCGACCCGGACCACGAACTCGTCCGGACCCTGTCGGCGGCGTCGCGGGCCGCGGGCGGGTCGGGGGCGGTCCGGCCGTTCACCGCGGCGACGGAGGCGTCGTACTTCGCGCCCGCACCGACGGTCGTCTTCGGGCCCGGCGTACTGGCGGACGACGAGGGCGCGGTAGCACACGCCGAGCGGGAGTACGTCCGCGTTCGGGAGGTCGAGCGGGCGGCCGAGGCGCTCGCGCGGACGCTCGACGGGCTGGTCGCGTGAGCGCTTCTCCGCGGTTCCTGCCGCGCGACGGTCAGCCACCTGCACGGCCGGGAACTGGCTGCCGTGGACGTACCGGCGGTCGAACCCGTCCGGCCGGGGACGGCGCCGTGGTCCGCGATCCGTAGTGACGGCGCCGGCGTCGAGTTCCGCGCGAGGACGAGCAGATCGAAGTCCTCTCTGGAGTCGAGGACGTCCTGTCGGAGCGCCCAGCGGTACTTGTCACGCATGTCCGACAGCACCCGGTCGGCCCCGGTCGTGTAATCGCCGCCGTCGTCGCTGGCGAGGGCCTCGGAATCGAGCTGCTGGACCTCACAGAGCGCCTCCTCGGAGACGCGCAGGCCGCGGTTCACGGGGTCTTTCACCTCCTCGATGAAGTCGTAGACGATGGTGGCGGGGATGGTGACGCCGTCACGGTCGGGGCTCTTCCTGAGGACCCACGTGTCTAGCTGCGAGAACACCCCCTCGCTCACGTCGCAGTCGCGGAGCATCGCCGCGAGTTCGTCGTGGATGGATGGCGGCACGTAACACGAGATGTCGAGTTCGAGCCGCGCCTCGCGACCAGGTCGAGCAGGCGGATGACGGCCGGCTCCAGCGACTCGTTCTCGCGTCGAATCACCTCCGTGACGAACAGCGACGTGTCGAGGACGAACCGCTGGCGCGGCAGTTCACTGGGATATCTGCCGTCTCGCCGGTGAGGGATACAGTCGTCCGCCTCCGTCCGGGTCGACTCGGACGAGAGCGACGCCGACTCCACGGCCCCGCGGCAGCGTGCGACCTGGGGCCGCCGACCGCGACGGGTGACCGGAGGGAGTGAGTAAGTTCTTGTGTCGCTGTCCGGGCAGTCGACGCGTACCGGCCGACGTCTGCCCGAGGGGTACGCAGACGGAGGGGGGGTTCCGATCCCAGACCCCGACGAGAGGTCGCCACCGGCAGGGATCCGGGGGCTGCCGGTGAGACAGCGGTCCTCAGGACGTCACGGTCGGGCCCGGAAGAGAACCACCGCGCCCACGAGCGCGAGGAGTGCCAACAGCACCACGAGAATCGGCGCCCCGAACGGCGTCGCGGGTGCGGTCGGCGTGGCAGTCTCGACCGGCGTGGGCGTGGCTGTCGGAGTGGGGGTCGGCGTCGCCGTGGGTGTGGCGTCGCCACCCGAGCCGTCACCGGGGTCTGCCGGTTCCGTCACGTTGACTGTTCGGGTGGCCGTGTCGGTGTCGCCGAGGACGTCGACGACGGTCAACGAGACGTCGAACGTTCCCACACTCGCGTAGGTGTGGTTCGCCCGCGGTACCACGTGCGTCGCGTCGGTCCGGCCGTCGCCGTCGAAGTCCCACTCGTACCGGAAGACGATTCCGTCGGGGTCGTCCGAGGCCGAGGCGTCGAACCAGACAGCCGTGCCAGTCTCGGTGGTGTTCGTCGAGACGTCGAACGCCGCCACCGGTGGCTCGTTCGTCTCGCCGTCGTCTCCGCCGTCGTCACCGTCGTCGCCATCGCCGTCGTCACCGTCAGACGCCTCGATGCCGAGCGGGGCGAGCACGCTGAACTCGGTGACGTTCGCGGACACCTCGTCGGCGGCCGTGTCGACCGTCGACCCCGGGACCGCCGACCACGCCGAGTCCTCGAACCGCCACAGGCGGAGCGTCGACTCGTCGACGTCTACGGCGTCGGCGTCGTCGTCGTCGTACGCGACGGTGAGGTCGAGGTACCCGCTCGCAGCAGTGCTCGTCGCGTTGACGTGGACGCCCACGTTGGTGCGTTCGGGCGACGTGGGATCGGTCGGGGGCGAATCGATGCCCGCAATCGCGACGTCGCGACCCGCGAACGAGAGCGTCGCCGACTCGGTGGTGAGATCCGTGACCACCAGCTCGTCGGCGCTGTTCGTCAGGGAGAGGTCCCAGCCGTCGCTCCGCAGGACGGTCGTGTCCCGGACCGAGACGTCGGTACTCGTGTCGACCTCGATCCCGTTCCCGTCAGTGTCTGCGACCGAGAGGTCAGTCAGTATCGCGTCGACCGTATCCGAGAGGACGACCCCACCCTCGGTGCGTTCGACCTCGAGGTCTGTGACACGGAGACCGCTGGATTCGACGACGTGTAGTCCGAAAAACTCGCCGCCGAGGACGCGTGCGTCGGCGACCGTCGTGTTGTTGCTCGATGCGATCCGGATTGCCTCTTCCACGCTGGCGTTCTCGACGAAGAGGTCTTCGATCACGACGTCGTCGGACCCGCCGACGAACAGCCCGACGCCGCTGTCGACCACGGAGACGTCTTCGAGCGTGGTTCTTCCAGCGCGGGAGAGCACCAGGCCTCGCATCCGACTGTCGGTGATCTCGACGTCGACGAGCGTGTTGTTCGGGGAGCCGTCGACGGCGTGAATCCGGATGAACCCGATCCCGTTGCGGTCGGCTCCGGCCACCGAGACGTCCGTGAGCGTGTTCTCGCCGGAGTCGGCGAACAGGAGTCCCTCGAAGCCGGTTTCGACCGTGGAGAGATCAGTCAACGTGTTGCCGCCGGAGTCGTTGAAGAACACCACTCCGACCTCGTCCACGCGCTCGACGGACAGGTCCGTGATCGTGTTGTCGCCGGATCGCTCGAATGAGAGGCCCTCACCGCTGGTGTCGCTCACCGAGACGTCCAGCAGCGTGTTGCCACCGGAGTCTACGAACTCGAACCCTCGGCCGCCACTGTCGACCGCGGAGACGTCCTCGAGCGTGTTGTTGCCGGCGTCGTCGAAGCGGAACGCAACCTCACTGCTGTCGGTTGCGGAGACGTTCACGAGCGTGTGGCCGCCGGAACGGAGGAACCGGAACCCGAACCGGTTGTCGGTCGCGGAGACGTCCCTGAGCGTGACCGTCGACCCGAGAACGATGACGCCCGACCCGTCCGGTTCGTTCGGGTTCGCCACGTTCACCGCGCGCACCGTCGCGTTGGCGTTGCTGACGAAGAGTGGGCCGTCCCGGATCCGCACGTCACTGACGACGGTGTCGTCGGTGCTGAAGAAGGCGACGCCTGAACCCTTGAATTCGGTGACGGTGACGTCCTTGACGGTGACGTTCGAGCCGTCCCTGGCGACGATCCCAGAGGAGACGAAGTTGGACAGCTGAACGGCGTCGATGGTGTGTCCGTTCCCGTCGAAGATCACGTCGGACGACCGGATGTCGATGCAGTTGAGAGCGCGACCATCGACGATGTCCGCCTGGAGTTCGTACCGACCGGGACTGTCGATGACGCGACAGCCGGTGACGGGTTCGACGGCCGCGACCCGCTCACCCGGGACGAGCACACTCCGTTCGGTCCCTGTCGTGACGGCGCGCAACTCCTCCGTCGGGTCGCCTCCTCGGTCGTCGTCCGTGTCGCTCCCCGCGAGTGCGAGCGTCGCTCCGGGCACGACGCTTCCGAACACCATCGCGGCAACGAGCGTGGCGACCAGGACAGTTTTGTCCCCCCGTGTTATCATGGCTAGTCTGACACGTTGTGCCGGCAGTTATACTTTCGCGTGATTACCCGGGACGGTTCGTCCCGAATCGGTCACGAGAACCCTCTCTAGTGCCGATTCGACCGCCGGGCGCGTTCCGCACGCAGCCGTGAGCCGAGACGAGCGTCTTCGGGCACCAGCGGCTCGCCGCGGTCACGCACCCGTGCTGGTCCACAGACGACCGAGACGCGCTCCGCGGACGGCCGCACGTACAACGCGCTCACGGACGCACGGCACGGCGGCGAACAGGAGACCGTGGTCTTCGAGGGTGCCGACGCCGTCGTCCGGGGCTCCCCTGAGCGTCCCGCGAGTGCTCGTGCTCGAAACGGGCGTCCAGTCGGTGTTCGGCGACCGCGACGTGGTCGACGAGGGGAAGTTCGACGGGTTCGACGTCCGCATCGTCGACGTCGACGGGCCGCTGGCGTTCACCCGGAGCGGCTACGTCTGCCCGTACACCACGGTGCGGCCACGGGCGCTCCTCGACCACCTGCGCAGTCACTGACGGTCGACGTCGAACGCGACCGCCGGGTGGAGGGCGAGCGCGTCGTCGAGTTCGTCGAGATGGCCGAGTCGACGCACGACCGGACGGGGAACTACCTCGACAGCGGCACCCGTGACGAGTAACTCCATCGCGTCGGTCACTGCGTTCGTTCTCACGCTCGGCCAAACGCGCGAAGCGTAAGCCCGATACCGACCGGCGTCGTTCTCGGAAGCATGTACGAAGCCGTCTACGCCACGCCCGGCGGCGACACCACCGTCGCCCGGTACGCTCACACCGCCGGCCGCTACGGCTACGACGGCGTCGTCGTTCGCGACACCGGTGGCGAGGGTGTGGGTGAGGGTGACCTCGACCGGGTCCGCGAGCGGTTCGGGGCCGACGTCGTCGACGGCGTCGAAGTCGTCGCCGACACCCCGGAGTCGGCGGCGGGGGCCGTCGGCGCACACCGGGGGTCGCGGACCCTGCTCCTCGTCCGCGGCGGGACGGACGCGCTGAACCGGTTCGCCGTGGAACAGGAGCGGGTCGACGTGCTCACCCGCCCCTTCGACGGCGACGGGGACGTCAACCACGTCCTCGTGAAGGCCGCCCGTGACAACGGTGTCCGTCTCGAGTTCGACCTGGGACCGGTCCTCCGACTCGACGGCGGGCGGCGGGTCAAGGCGCTGCGCAAACTCCGGAAGCTTCGCGAACTCGTCGAGGCGTACGACGCGCCCTACGTCGTCAGCGCGACGCCGCGGTCGCACCTCCAGTTGCGGGCCCCACGCGAACTCGACGCGCTCGGCGAGGTGCTCGGGTTCGAGGCCGAGGGGGTGAGGGCGGGACTCCGCGAGTGGGGCCGCCTCGCCGAGCGGAACCGGCACCGGCTCTCCGACTCTTTCATTGCCCCGGGTGTCGAACGTGGCCGGTATGAAGAAGACGCTTGAGGAACACGCCGCGCGCTTCTCGGAGAGGGCGGCGGCGTACGACGACGACCCGTCCCCGGAGTACCTCGCCTGCTGTGACCTCGTCGTCGAGCACGCCGCGCCCACGCCCGAGGACGTGGTGCTCGACCTGGGGACCGGGACGGGGGCCATCGCACTCGCTCTCGCGCCCCGAGCGAAACGGGTCATCGGACGCGACATCAGCGAGGGGATGCTGGAGCGGGCGGCGGAGAAGGCACGCGAGCGGGGAATCGAGACCGTCGAGTTCGGCTACGGCGAGTTCCGCGACCCCCACGTCGACGGGGAGGTAGACGTCGTCACCTCGAACTTCGCGCTGCACCACCTCTCCGACGAGGAGAAGCGCGAGGCGGTGGAGGTCATCGCCGCGCTCGGTCCGCGTCGGCTGGTGCTGGGCGACGTGATGTTCTTCGGCGAGGCCGACTCCGACGAACCGTTCTACTCCCCGGAGGTGGACGACCCCGCGACGGTCGGGACGCTAGCCGACATCTTCACCGACTGTGGCTTCGCGCTGACGGCCGTCGAGCGCGTCCACGATCAGGTGGGCGTCCTCGTCGGGGAGCGCGCCGGTACTCGCGACGCCCCGCTGGAGGAGTGAGGAGCCGATGCGCCACCTCCCGAAGCACCTCAGGCCGCGGTGGCGTTATCTCGCCGTCGAACTGGAGGGGTGGACCGACACCTCGCTCTCCCGGGGCGCGTTCCAGCGCGAGGTGTGGTACGCGGCGCAGAACCTCGTCGGCGACGTCGCGAGCGCCGACGCGGACCTCACCGTCCTCGGCTTCGAGTTCGACCAGGGCCGTGGCGAGACACTGGTACGGGCACGGAGGGGGGAGGTGGGCGTCGCTCGCGCGGTGCTCTCGTGTGTCGACACCGTCGACGGGCGCCCGCTCGGCGTCCGCGTCCGGGGGGTGTCGGGGACGGTCCGTGCCGCTGAGGAAAGGTATTTAAATCGCGGACCCGGAAATCCCGAGGAGAGAACCGTCGTAGTCGATGGAGACGCCCGGTCGGCCGTCGCCCGTCCACCCGTCGTCGACGTGGCCGGCCCGGACGGCTCCACGGGTGCGACCGAACTCGATTTCGAGTGATACGGTACTAACACGCAACACGACATCATGCAGGGACAAGCCCAACAGCAGGCGTACGACCGCGGAATCACTATCTTCTCACCTGACGGCCGTCTGTATCAGGTCGAGTACGCCCGTGAGGCCGTCAAGCGGGGGACAGCGAGCGTCGGCATCCGGACACCGGAGGGGGTCGTCCTCGCCGCCGACAAGCGCTCGCGCTCGCCGCTGATGGAGCCGACGAGCGTCGAGAAGATTCACAAGGCCGACGACCACATCGGCATCGCGTCGGCCGGTCACGTCGCGGACGCGCGCCAACTCATCGACTTCGCGCGCCGTCAGGCACAGATCAACCAGCTCCGGTACGGGGAGCCCATCGGCATCGAGACGCTCACGAAGGAGATCACCGACCACATCCAGCAGTACACGCAGGTCGGGGGGGCCCGGCCGTTCGGCGTCGCGCTCCTCATCGCGGGCGTCGAGAGCGGAACGCCCCGCCTGTACGAGACGGACCCGTCGGGGACGCCCTACGAGTGGAAGGCCGTCTCCATCGGAGCGAACCGGGGTGACCTCCAGGAGTACCTCGAGGAGTCGTACACCGACGACCTCTCGCTCGACGAGGGCGTCGAACTCGCGCTGAAGGCCATCGCCTCGACGAACGAGGACGAACTCGCCCCCGAGGGCGTCGACGTCGCGAAAGTCCCCGTCGAAGAACCCGTCTTCGAGGAACTCTCGAACGACCACGTCGAGAGCCACCTCGCCGAACTCGACCTCCTGCCCAGCGAAGACGAGGGCGAGGACGGCGACGAAGACGCCTGACGCGGGCGGCGACCTTCGCGGTCACAGCAGAACGACAGAACGACAAAACGGGAGGGCCGAGTTCGTGCCGTCCCGTCGGGACCGGCAGTTCGGTCCGTCGGCGGGACGGGCGCTCAGGTCAGAGGTCGTACTCTTCGTACGCGAGGTTCATCAGCCACTGCGAGAAGGCGTCGCTGTTCGGGTTGACCTCCTCCTCGCCGATGAACGGGGAGAGGAGGTCACCCGCCATCAGCAGCGAGAAGTCGAGGTCGCGCGGAGCGGGTTCGAGGTAGTACGTGTTGTGGCCGTCGTAGACGGTACTGGAGCGCTGGATGAGTCCGAGCCCCTCGAGTTTCTCCGCGATGCGGCTCCCCTTGCGTGAGGAGATGTCCAGCGCCTTCCAGAAGTCACTCTGGTGGATTCCACCCTCCTCGCGGATGAGTTCGAGTGCCTGGCGCTCGTCGTCTGCGAGTTCCGCCTCGGCTTCGGCCGCGCTCATACAGCCAAGACGACCCGCGGACGGTTTAAACTTGACCTTCGCCGGTCTCAGCGGGGCCGTCCACCTGCGTGTCGACCGACTCGTAGGCAGTCTCGCACGGCGGCCCCGGCGCGAACTGGTAGTCGACGCGGCCGTCGTCGAACACCGTCACCAGCGACGACGACCGAGTGCCGAAGTTCCCCTCGGGGCCCTCTTCGTGGACGCAGACCCCGTAGTCGTGGTCGGCGAGGGCCTCCCTCGCACGGTCGAGCCACGCGTCGTGGCGTTCGCCGGGTTCCGGCCAGAGCGTCTCCTGGATGCGGGCGGCGTTGTCGCCCTGCTCGGGGCCCATCTCGGGGCGGCGTTCCGGCTCGAAGAACTCGCCGTCGGCACCGACGTTGACCACGACGTGGACCCCGGGAGAGAGGTTCCGAACGCGGAGTCGCCCGTCCCACTCGAGGAGGACGGCCGCCCCCGCGTCGGCGAGGACGAGGTTGAAGCCGTCGTACCGGTGCTCCCGGACCGCACGCTCGACGAGTCGAGCCGCCTCCTCGGCCGATGCCGCGCCCAGCGCATCGCGGACGAGCAACCCACGGGAACGCTCGCCGCCTCCCTCGACGGTTGTCCACCGGTTCGTGATGCCGACGAAGACGCCGGCGTCGTTCACGCCGACCCACGTCCCACCCGCCTCGCGGTCACGGGGGGCGACGAACCCTCGAGAGCCGTGCTGCCGTGTCGGTGGCTCCGACGGCCGGTCCAGCGCCTCGTCGCGGTTCGCCGCGACGACCACCGGCGCGTCGGCGAACGCCTGCCACGCGAGCGTAAGGGTACACACACGACCGCATAGGGGGCCGACACGCATAAGCCTCCGTTCCCGCGCCGGGTGGGTGGTGAGGGGAAGGGGGCGGGAGTTCAACTACGATGCCGCGGCCACCGAGGAGCGTGCGGTAACGACCGTGGGCGGGCGTTCCGCGAACCGGCGACACGCCGCCTGCCCGAGCGAAGGTGTCGCCTGTTCGCCCTCTCAGAACGACTCGTCCCTCCGCTCCCGCATCGCCTGGGCGACGCGGACGGCGGCGACGTTCTCGGGGACGTCGTGAACGCGGACGATGTCGGCACCGCGGTCCGCGGCGAGGGCCGTCGCCGCGACAGTCGCGGGGCCGCGCTCGTCGGCGTCACAGCCCACCAGCCCGAACATCGACTTGTGTGAGTGGCCGACGAGGACCGGACAGCCGAGCGCGTGGAACTCGTCGACGCGGTCGATGAGCGTGAAGTTCTCCCCGGGGCGCTTGCCGAAGCCGATGCCGGGGTCGACGATGACGTTCTCGCGGGGGATGCCGGCCGACTCCGCGCGGAGCACCGTCTCGGTGAGTTCGGCGACGACGTCGCCGACGACGTCGTCGTACTCGACGACGTTCTCGGGGTCGACGGGGGCGTCGATGGAGTGCATCACGACGACCGGAGCGTCGCGCTCGGCGACGAGGAAGCGCATCTCGGGGTCGTCCAGTCCGGTCACGTCGTTGATGATGTCGGCGCCGGCATCGAGCGCCGCCTCCGCCACGGCCGCCTTCCGGGTGTCGACGGAGACGAGCGTGTCGAGCGACGCGATGGCCTCGATGACGGGAACGATCCGGTCGATTTCCTCCGACGCGGGCACCGGTTCCGCTCCGGGGCGCGTCGACTCGCCGCCGACGTCGACGATGTCGACGCCGGCGTCGACCATCGCCTCGGCCTGGTCGACCGCGTCGTCGACGTCGTGGTACTCGCCGCCGTCGTGGAACGAGTCCGGCGTGACGTTGAGAACGCCCATGACCGCCGTCCGCTCCGACCAGGGGTAGTCGGCGGATCCGGCGGTGGGTTCGGTCGACGCCTCGCCGGTACCGAGGTCGAGTCGGCTACGGAGGCGCTCTCGGACGTCGCCGAGACCGTACGGTGCGTCCTCGAGCGCGTCGACGAGCACCGAGAACTCCGCGAGCGTCCCCATCACCACGAGCGAGACGAGTTCGCCGTCGGCCTCGTGGCCGGAGACGACACAGTCGCCGCCGACGCGGGTCATCTCGCGCTGGACGACCGCCGCCTGTCGACGCGCGACGCGCGTCTCGACCACCCGGTGGACCGCGTCGGTGCGTGCCTCTCGCGCCGCCGGGGCTGGGACGGACGCGTGCGCGAACACCGCGTCTGCCTCGTCGGGCGTCCGGACCCGTTTCTCGACGACTCGTCGCGTCCAGGTCGTCCGCGCCTCGCCGACACAGGTGAGCGACCCGGTGACGAGGACGCAGTCCTCCGGGTCCGCACGGTGCCGAGCGGTCTCGACCGCCGACGCGACCGTGTCGCCGGCGGTGACGTCGGCGGCACCGGCCGACTCGAAGACGCGAGCGAGTATCTCCGGCGTCTCCGCCCGGTCGACGTTCGGCCGACAGGTCACCACGCTGTCAGGCGTCGGGAGCGCCTCGACCATCCCCCGGTGGTCCTTGTCGTGCATCGCGCCGAACACCAGGTGGAGACGGTCGTAGTCGAACCCCCCGAGGACCGACGTCACCTGTTCGCACGCCCCGGGGTTGTGTGCGCCGTCGAGCACGACGAGCGGGTCGCGCGACAGCACCTCGAACCGACCCGGCCAGTGCGCGCCCCTGAGACCGCGGACGACCATCGGTTCGGTGAGGTCGACACCGAACCGGTCGGCCACCTGTCGGGCGAGGACGACGGCGACGCCCGCGTTCTGTGCCTGGTGCGCTCCGAGGAGCGCGAGCGGCGAGTCGACGCGCCAGCCGTCGCCCGCGACGGTCACGCGCGCTTCGAGCGTCGACCCCTGTCCGTGCCCGTGCCCGTGCCCGTGATACGTCGTCGTCACGTCGGGATCTCCGTCGGCGTCGTCCCCGTCGTGCGCACCTGCGTCCCCGACGTGGACGACCTCCGGAACCTGTTCGCGGATGGTCGTCAGCGCGGCCCCCGTCGCGGCAGTCACGAGCGGGCCGTCCGCGGGGGCGACAGCCGCCTTCGTGGTCGCAATCTCCTCGACGGTGTCGCCGAGGACCTGCGTGTGTTCCAGCGTCACGTTCGTGACCGCCGACGCGACCGGGTCGACGACGCTCGTCGCGTCGAGTTCACCGCCCATGCCCACCTCGAGGACGGCGACGTCGACGTCGGCGCGGTCGAACTGCCAGAGTGCGAGCGCGGTCAGAGTCTCGAAGAACGTGAGCGGCTCACCCGCGGCGGCACGGTCGACGAGATACGGCCTCGCCCGTTCGACGAACTCACAGACCGCCCGCTTCGGAATCCGGCGTCCGTCGACGGTGACACGCTCACGGAGGCTGTCGAGGTGCGGAGAGGTGTACAGGCCGACGGAGAGCTCCGACTCACGGAGCAGAGACGCGACCATCCGGGCAGTGCTCCCCTTCCCGTTCGACCCGGCGACCTGAACGAACGCGACGTCGTCGTGAGGGTCGTCCAGGTGTTCGAGGAGGCCCCGGACCGCCTCGATTCCGGGCTTCATCCGGAACCGGCGCAGGTCGAAGAGGAAGTTCGCCGCCTCGTGATACTCCATATCCGGGCCACGCGGCGACCCTTCGTTAATGCTTCCTCTTCGGTCGATGTCGTCACCGCCGAGAGCCGGTCGCCCGCCCCTCACGGCCGTCAGTCGTCGCCGATGTGGACGACGAGCACGGGCTGGGTCGCGTTCTCGACGACTCGCTCCGTGACGCTCCCCATGTTGACGAGTTTGTCCCGTCCCGTCCGCCCGTGCGTCCCGATGACGATGAGGTCGACATCCGCCTCGTCGGCGTACCGGAGAATCTCCGTGTGAGGGACCCCGTCTCGGACGGCCGTCGTCGTCTCGACGTCCGCTTCGGCGGCCCGCGTCTCGACGGCCGCGACGGCGTCTTCGGCGCTCTCGGTCAGGGTCTCGAGGATGTCCTCCTGCTGGTCGCGGTCCGCAGAGAGGTAGACGCGGCGGTCGATGACCGACAGCGCGTGCAGACGCGCACCCCGCTGTGCCGCGATGTCAAGCGCGTGGGTCAGCGTGTCGTCCGTGCCAGCACTCCCGTCGGTGGGAACGAGGATGTCGTCGTACATCTCGTCCGAGACTCTCGTCGGCGGCTGTTATAATGTGAGGTGTCGCCGCCAGTGGCCGGGACGTGGGTCACGTCCGTGGGGTCTCCAGCAGAAGACGCCGAAGCGACCGTCGGCCGTTACGTCCGCACGCTCACTCGGCCAGGAGCGGTCGGTTCTCCGTCTGGCCCTCCCGCGTCGACGGCGCGCTCGGGTCCGACGCCGTGCGGTCGGCGGCCGGTTCGGACGGGGCAGACTCCGACGACGGCTCTTCGCTGGACCGCTCGACGAGGACCGCACAGTCCGCCCGGTCGACGACGCGACTGGTCACCCGGCCCGCACAGACGGCGCCCTCGGTCGTCTCGCGGCCGCTCGGACCGAGGATGACGAGGTCGACACCGGCGCGACGCGCCTCGTCGACGATTTCGGCGTGCGGAACGCCGCGCCGGACGGCCCCGCAGGCGTCGACGTCGGCCCGCTCCGCGCGCTCTGCGGCACGCATCGCGGCGCGTCTGGCCCGTTCCCGCGCACCGCTCACCCGGTCGCTCCGGCCGGTCCCCTCGGCCGACAGCGCGGTCGGTCCGTCCACGATACCGAGCAACTGGAGGCTGGCGTCCCACGTGTCGGCGAGCGCGATTGCACGTTCTGTGAGTCGTGTCGTCTCCGCAGTCTCGTCGACGGGCACGAGGATGGAGTCGTACATACCTGCTCGTTACCGCCCTGGTACTTCAACCCCAAAACCGGATTCGACGGGAACGGGCCTTGATTCAGCCGCCAGTCCGGGTTAAACTCGATTCCGAAGCACCGTATATCTTAAAAATGCATGGGAGTACCACGCGTGGCATCGGGTCGCCGTGAGGGGGTGCCTGCGAGTCGGTGAGCGTCCGCCACTAGTCGTGGCGGAAACACCGCGTCGGCAGAGCCGCCGCGAGTGACAGGCACGCCGTCGCTAGCGCTCAGTCGTGTCTGAAACACCGCTTCCCGGTGAACACCATCGCCATCCCGTGGTCGTCGGCCGCGTCGACGACGTCCTCGTCGTTGACGCTCCCACCCGGTTGGACGACGGCCTCGATACCGGCTTCGGCGGCTTCCTCAACCCCGTCGGGGAACGGGAAGAACGCGTCGCTCGCCATCACCGCGCCCTCGGCGGACTTACCCTCGGCGTGCTCGTCTGCTTTCATCGCCGCGAGTCTGACCGCGTCGACGCGGGAGACCTGCCCCATCCCGACACCGACCGTCTCCGTCCCGGACACCAGGACGATTCCGTTGGACTTGACGTGCTTCAGGACGCGCCACGCGAACAGCATCGACTCGACCTCCTCGTCGGTGGGTTCGCACTCCGTGACGACCTCCAGGTCCTCGCGGTAGGGCGCCCAGGTGTCGCGCTCCTGGACGAGTCGGCCGCCGACGAGCCGTTTCTCCGTGAGGTGGTCCGTCACGTCGCCGAGCGGACCGACGTCGAGGACGCGGAGGTTCTGCTTCTCGGTGAAGACGTCCAGCGCCGCGTCGGTGTACGCCGGCGCGACGACGACTTCCTTGAACGACTCCGTGATGCCTTCGGCGGTGGCCGCGTCGCACTCGCGGTTCAGGGCGACGACACCTCCGAAGGCGCTCATCGGGTCCGTCGACAGCGCCCGGTCGTACGCCGCCGAGAGCGTGTCGGCGGTGGCACAGCCCGCGGGGTTGGTGTGCTTGATGACCGCCGCCGCGGGTTCGTCGAACTCCTTGACGAGCGAGAGCGCGGCGTCGGCGTCGTTGTAGTTGTTGTACGACAGCGCCTTCGCCCCCTCGTTCAGCTGGGTGGCGTGGACGACGTTCGCCTCCGAACAGGAGTCGTCGGCGTACACGGCGGCCGCCTGGTGAGGGTTCTCGCCGTATCTGAGCCCCGACACGCGGTCGTCGGAGACGAGACGGCGGTCGGGGAAGTCGCCGCCATCGTCGCCGTCGACGTGGACACCGTCGTCGGTCACCTCGACGCGCCCCTCGGCGAACCACCGCACCGCTCGCGGGTAGGCGGTGAACTCCGCCTCGCGGAGGACCCGCGACTGCAGGCTCGACGCGTCGTCGTCCTCGTAGACGGGCACCGCCTCCTGCGTGACGATGGGGCCGCCGTCGACGTCTTCGGTGACGGCGTGGACCGTACAGCCGGTCATCCTGACTCCCGCGTCGAGCACCTGCTCGTGGGCGTCCGTCCCGGGGAACGACGGCAGGAGCGAGGGGTGGACGTTCAGCGTCGTCGGCGCCTCGTCGAGAAACGCGCTCGTGAGGACGCGCATGTACCCGTCGAGACAGACGACGTCGAAGTCGTACCCCGACAGTCGCGAGAGGATCCGCGCTTCGTGTTCCTCCCGGGCGTCGTCGCCGCGCTCGACGACTTCCGTCGGGATCCCCCGCTCGGAGGCGCCCTCGAGGACCGGTGCTCCCTCGTGGTTCGTCAGCACGACCGAGAGTTCGGCGCCGCCGGGTGCCCGGTCCGCGATATGCAGGAGGTTCCGGCCACGGTTGCTTGCCAGCCCAGCGATTTTGAGCATACCTGTGTCGCCTCGTGGAGACGGAAAAACAGTTGCGGTCCCCCCGCGCGATGTGTGCACGGAACTGTGTATCAGACGCGGCAGTCACCCGACTGAACCCGGTGAGTATGCACGAAAGTGCTCCCCGCCATCGACACCCTTTTGCTGGCGCCCGGGGCAGTGTCCGGCATGACCGAGTCACCGGATCTCCCCCGGAGCGACCCGCTGGCGGCGGTGTCGCCGCTGGACGGCCGATACGCCTCGCGGACGGCGCCGCTCGTCCCCTACGCGAGCGAGTCCGCGCTCATGCGGGCACGCGTCGAAGTGGAAGTGGAGTACCTCCTCGCCCTCGCAGACCTCGACGCGACAGGCGTCACCGTCGACGACGCGACGCGCGAGACGCTCCGGTCGCTGTACGAGGCGTTCGACGCCGACGACGCCCGTCTCGTGAAACGAATCGAACGCGACGGCACCGCCGAGTACGCGGCGACCAACCACGACGTGAAGGCGGTCGAGTACTTCCTTCGCGTCCGCCTCTCCGAGCACCTCGCCGACGCCGAGCGGCTCTTCCCGTGGATACACTTCGGCCTCACGAGCGAGGACGTCAACAACCTCGCCCAGCGTCTACTGGTGAAGGGCGCGAGCGAGGAAGTGCTCCTCCCCGGACTCTCGGAGGTCCGAGACGCGCTCGTCGAGATGGCACACGAGTACCGCGATCTCCCGATGCTCGCCCGCACCCACGGCCAGCCGGCCACGCCGACGAGCTTCGGCAAGGAGATGGCCGTCTACGCCGCACGGCTCGGCCGCGCGATGGGTCGAATCCGACGAGCGACCGACGGCCTCGCCGGGAAACTCGCGGGTGCGTCCGGGACGTACGCGGCACACGTCGCCGCGTACCCCGACGTCGACTGGCGCGCCTTCTCGGCGTCGTTCGTCGCGGGACTCGGCTTCGACCACCAGCCCCTGTCGACGCAGGTCAACCCCTGTGACGACCTCGCGGAACTGTTCGACGCGGTTCGCGGGGCCAACAACGCCCTCCTCGACCTCGACCGTGACATGTGGCTGTACGTCTCCGACCGGTATCTCGGGCAGGAGACCGTCGAAGGGGAGACGGGGTCGTCGACCATGCCGCACAAGGTCAACCCCATCGACTTCGAGAACAGCGAGGGGAACCTCTCGAAGGCGAACGCCGACCTCACCTTCCTCGCGGACTACGTCACCACCTCGCGACTCCAGCGGGACCTCTCGGATTCGACCGTGAAGCGGAACGTCGGCGCGGCGTTCGCCCACAGCCTCATCGGGTACGGGAAGACCGGAGCGGGCCTCTCGAAGGTCGTCCCGAACGAGCAGGTGATGCGCGAGGAACTGGAGTCGACGCCGGAGATCCTGGGAGAGGCGGTCCAGACGATCCTCAGGCGCGAGGGTGACACCGACGCGTACGAACGAGTGAAGGAACTCACCCGCGGCCAGCGAGTGACGCTCGCGGACCTCCACGACCTGTTCGCCGACCTCGACGTCTCCGAGGACGTCCGCGAGGAACTCACGGCGCTCACGCCGAGTGGCTACGTCGGCGTGGCCGCGGCGCTGGCCGAGGACGTGGAGTAACGGTTCTGCGAACGTCGACGACGCTGTCGTCGGTGCTGGCCGACACCGGCCGGTCCGGGAGACGCTGGTGAGGTCGACAGGAGTCGAGTCAGTGCGTCCGAGTGACCCGTCCGGACGGGACGGTCACCCGAGACAGCACGAAACGGTGAGCGCCGACTGGCATGGCTGGACTGGTTGGGCTGGAATCCACTGGTGTTGCGCGTCTGGGCTGGACGACGCGGCCGGCCACTCACCTACACATAGTGTTTACTCGATATAGAATAAATGTTTTGGTGCTCCGGGTCGAACGGCGGGGTATGAAAGCCATTGCAGTCCGACGGGAGACGACAGAACCCGTCGTCATCGAGAAACCACGGCCGGAACCCGGAGCGGGTGAGGCCCTCGTTCGAACCCTCCGCGTGGGCGTGGACGGGACGGACCACGAGGTCATCTCGGGCGGCCACGGCGGGTTCCCCGAGGGGGAGGACCACCTCGTCCTCGGACACGAGGCCGTCGGCGTCGTCGAGGACCCGAACGGCACCGGGTTCGAGGAGGGCGACGTGGTCGTGCCCACCGTTCGCCGCCCGCCGAACGGGACCAACGAGTACTTCCAGCGGGGCGAAGCCGACATGGCACCCGACGGCGAGTACCACGAGCGCGGTATCGTCGGCGCGCACGGCTACATGGCCGAGTACTTCACCTCGCCAGCGGAACACCTCGTCCCCATCCCCGAGCACCAGGCGCCGCTCGGCTTCCTCATCGAACCCATCTCCATCACCGAGAAGGCGCTGGAACTGGCGTACGCCTCCCGCTCGTCGTTCGAGTGGACGCCCGAGTCGGCACTCGTCCTCGGGAACGGGTCGCTGGGACTGCTCACGCTGGGGATGCTCGACCAGGTCTACGACCGGGTCTACTGTCTCGGCCGCCGCGACCGGCCGGACCCGACCATCGACATCATGGACGAACTGGGAGCCACCTACGTCGACTCCCGGCAGACGCCGGTCGACGAGGTGGGCGAGGCGTTCGAGCCGATGGACTTCGTCTTCGAGGCGACGGGCTACGCGCCCCACGCGGTCCAGTCGGTTCACGCGCTCGCACCGAACGGCGTCGTCGCGCTCCTGGGCGTCCCCGGCCCACAGGAGCACGAGTTCGACGTCGGCGCGATGCACGGCGAACTCGTCTTACACAACAAGGCGATGGTGGGCAGCGTCAACTCCAACGCGCGACACTTCGAGGCCGCGACGGACAGTCTCGACGCGCTGCCGGAGTGGCTCCTCGACGACCTCGTCACGGGAATCTACGGCGTCGAGGACTTCCGGAAAGCGTTCGTGGACGACAACACCGTTATAAAAACGGCCGTCGAATTCAGCGCGTATGAAGAACGTTAACGACCTCATCGAGAGCGCCGAGGAGTTGGCGAAGCGCGGCCTCTCGAAGGGCGAAATCGCCGACGAACTCAACGTCTCCCGGGAGACGGCGTCGTGGCTCGTCGAGAAGAGCGGGGCGAAGAGCGACACGAGTTCGGCGTCGGAACCCCGTGACAGCAGTGGGCCGCACGACATCCACGTCGACTGGAGCGCGTTCGGCCGCGACAGCGCCCGACTCACCTACGCGGGCCAGGCGATGGCGGACCTGCTCTCGAAGGAGGGCGAAGAGGTCGACCTGACCATCGGCATCGAGAAGGCCGGCGTCCCCCTCGCGACGGTCGTCTCGCGCGAGCTCGACACCGACCTCGGTTCGTACGCCCCCGCGAAACACCAGTGGGAGGAGGGTGACATCGACGAACTCGGCGGGTCGTTCTCGCGCAACTTCGCCACCATCCGGGGTCGTGACTGCTACGTCGTCGACGACACCATCACCTCCGGGACGACGATGCGAGAGACCATCGACGCCATCCGCGAGGAGGGTGGCAACCCGGTGGGCTGTGTCGTCCTCGTGGACAAGCAGGGCGTCGACCAGATCGCCGACGTCCCCGTCTACGCGCTCATCAACGTCGTCCGCGTCGGCGAAGACGGCTGAGACGGCCCCCGGGACGGACGTGGACGCCGCCGAAGTCGAGGTACCACGCCGACTCGACGGACCGGTCGCAACGTCTATCAACGCGGCTCGCTTTACCGTTCAGTATGACGTTCAATCCCGAGTCTGACCTCTCCGCGGAGGAGGTCCAGACGCGCGTCGACGAGGCCATCGAGAACAACGACGTCGTCGTGTTCATGAAGGGGAACCGGCTCATGCCGCAGTGTGGCTACTCGAAGCGCGCGGTCGAACTCGTCGGGAAGTACGTCGACGAGTTCGAGACGGTCGACGTACTCCCGGCGCTGCCGGAGTTCCGCGCAGCGCTCGAGTCGCACTCGGGATGGGAGACCACCCCACAGACGTACGTCGACGGCGAGTTCGTCGGTGGGTCGGACATCCTCGCCGAACTCGACGAGCGCGGCGAACTCGAGGCGACGCTCACCTCCTGAGGGGATCGGCCCGGGTGTGACCCGGCTGGCGACGTCTCCCGTCGTCGGCCGTCGGCACCCGCGGTTGACACCCACACGCAAAGGACAGTCCATATAAACCCACGCACCTTAGAAGAACACGAGTACGACTGCAGTGCGCCTCGGCCGCTGTCACCCCCCCTCACCGTCAAACAATGTCAGGCCGCGTATTCCGACTTCACTCGACACTGGAACTGCCGCTCGAAACAGTCACTGACTACTTCGAGAACGACCCGGAACTCCCCCCCGAAATCGAGGACATCGACATCACCCGACGGAACAACACGCTCATCATCAAGGCCGTCGCCAAAGACGAGTCGCTCAGCAAGTACACCCCGACCGCACAGTTGAAGGCGAGCGTCACCGAGAACCGCGTCTACGAGGAGGAACCGCCGCGCGCCGGCGCGCCCCGCTGGGGCGAAGAGGAGGAGGAGATTCCTTCGGAACTCGTCGAGTTCGCCTGTTTCAAGGGCGACCGCGAGACCGTCCTCCAGAACACGGCCCTGCAGTATCCCATGTTCCTCGTCCTGCGTGACCTCGCTCGCCTCGCCGAGAAGGGTACGCTCACGGCCGTCACCGAGGAGGACGGCGACCTGCACGCCACCCGCATCGTCGAGGGCGAAGAGCGCGCCGCCTCCGTCGAAGTGGTCGAGAACCCCCAGCAGAACAACGGTGGCGGCAACACCGTGAACTGGCGCGACAACAAGTTCATCAGCTAAGCCCCGACGACAGGTTCCGACGGGACGCGGTGACCACCCCCGAGGCGACTACACCAGCGAATCGTCGCTGAGACGGGTTTTTCCGCCAGATACGTAACCGACGATGTCCATAGCGGCGGACGCGATACCCTCCAGACGCCGACTCCTCCAGACTTGCACGGCCGGCCTCGTCGCGGCTGCGGGCTGTGTGAGTGTCGGTGAACCACAACCCGACGGCGACCCGACCTCGACCACCGGCGACTCGGTCCCAGTCACCAGCGACCCGGCCCCAGCCACCAGCGACCCGCCGCCGGCCGACGGCGAACTGAACGACACCGAAGACCCGCCCGAGCGAGTCGGCACCGAACGCATCCAGTGGGAGACCGACGCCGCGTACACCGCTGACAACCAGCCGACGTTAGCTGACGGACGGGTGGTCGCAGAGACCACCAGAGGTGTCTCCGCCCTGTCACCGACCGGCGGCGACGTCCAGTGGTCGACGGAGACCGACTGGCCGCTACAGGCACCGCCGCGCCTCGTTAGCCGGACGCTCGTCACTGTCACCGGCAGGTACGGCGAGCGTTACACAGTCCGCGGACTCGACCCCGCAACGGGCGAACGTCGCTGGACGTTCGAACCGGGGGGCCACCGACTCCAGGTACTCGCAAGCGAGGCGGACACTCTCTTCGTCGTGACCGCACCCGTGGCCGATTCAGGCGCCTCCGAGGCCGCTACCGAGACTCTCTACGCACTCGCGTCGGCCGACGGCAGCATCCGATGGGAGGCCGACGTTCCGGGCGGACAGGACGCGCACGTCGCCGACGGGACGGTGTATGTTGCCGGTACCGAGCGTGTGGTGGCCGTCGAGACGGGCGGGTCCCGCGTGTGGGCACGGGACGTCGATACCTACCAGTCGGGAACACTGGTGCGGGCGGGCGACACGCTAGCGTTCGTGGCGGAACCGGAGCCGCGACGGCCGCGAGTCCACGGTATCGACGTGTCGACGGGCGAGGAACGGTGGGCGTTCGCCGACGACTGGCGCGCGTTCACGACCCGGGCGCACGACGGTCGGCTGTTCGTTGGCGGAGAGCGACTCGCTCGCCTCGACCCGTCGACTGGCGCACTGACGTGGACCGTCGACAGCCCAGTCGCCCGACTGCTCCCCGGCTACGACGACGACCGGTGGGTCGACAGCTGGCGGACCGCGCTGGCGGACGCACCGCTCGTCGACGGGACGTTGTGCGTGGGGGCCCCGATGCGGCCGCCGTCGCAGTCGACGACGGGACCGTCGCGTGGCGACACGACTCGACACTGGCGCTCCTCTCACCGGTCGCGGCGGTCGGTGATAGCCTGCTGCTGCACGGGTCGAGGGACTCGGACGACCGGGTCGACATCTCGTCTGTCTCGACACGGCCACCGGCGAGGAACGGTGGACGTTCACCGGACGGTTCCGACTGACAGAACCGGTCGCCGACGCGGAGCGTGCGTATCTCGCGGAGTCGAGAAGCGGACTGCTCGCGCTCAAGGTCTGACGACCGCTGCTCGACGTCTTCAGTCGTGTTACCGAGACACACGACAGCGCGCAGTCACAAAGCCTTTGAAGCTCGTAATTACATCTCATTATACGATGTCCGCGTTCCCCGACTACCTCGACGTCGACTACAGCGACGGCGAAGGTGAGTCTCCGCAGGACTACCCGAGCATCGAGCACAAGATCGAGAAGGCCATCGAGGTCACCAGAGAGGGACTCGAGCAGTACGAGAACCCCGTCGTGATGTGGACCGGTGGCAAGGACTCGACGCTGACGCTGTACTTCGTCAAGGAAGTCGCCGAACGGCACGACCTCGAGGTCCCCCCCGTCGTCTTCATCGACCACTACCAGCACTTCGACGAACTCATCGAGTTCACCAAGCACTGGGCCGACGAGTGGGACCTCGACGTCATCTGGGCGCGCAACACCGACGTCGGCGACTACGTCGACGAGCACGGTCTCACGCCCGGCGACGACATCCCGGTCGAAGACCTGTCGGAGCACAACCAGCACCACATCCGCAACCTGCTGGAGTACGAGGAGGACACGTTCCCGTTCCTGCTCGACACCTACGTCGGCAACCACCTGCTGAAGACGGTGGCGCTGAACGACGCCCTCGAGGAGTACGACGTCGACGGCGTCATCTCGGGCGTGCGGTGGGACGAACAGGAGGCTCGCGCCGACGAGACGTTCTTCTCGCCCCGGCACGACCCCGACATCTACCCGCCCCACGACCGCATCCAACCCATCCTCCAGTTCGCCGAACCCGACGTCTGGGACGCGTTCTGGAACTTCGTCGTCCCCGAGACGGTGGAGGGCTACCCCGCCGGCCACGTCCCGCAGAACGACGAGGACCTGCCCGAGGGACTCGAGATGGCCGACATCCCCGTCTCGCCGAAGTACTTCGCCGGCTTCCGCTCGCTCGGCAGCGAGGTGTCGACGGACAAGTCCGCCGAGGAGCCCGCGTGGCTACAGGACATGGAGAACACGACCGAACGCGCCGGCCGCGCCCAGGACAAGGAGGACCTCATGGAGCGCCTCCGCGACCTGGGTTACATGTGACGACGGGTCACACGTAGACGCGCGACTGCGTCACCGGGACACCCGACCGACGCGTCCTTCTCGCGACTCCTCAGACACCCGTCGGGTCCAGAGCGGTACGGGTCGCCTACCGGTCGATAGCGCTCGAACCGGTCCGGCCGTAGGCCGCACCTACCGCCCACCGACGCGCGATAGTCCAGCCATAGCTATCCCCTCCGGGTACCTCCCAGTGCTGATGACCTCCCTGGACCACGTCGCCGTGGACTACGTGCTCGGTGCCGGCCAGACGGCCGACGACTACCCGACCCTCGCAGAGAAACTCGAACGCGCCGCCGACGTCACCCGGACGGCGCTCGAACAGTACGAGACGCCGGCGGTTATGTGGACCGGCGGCAAGGACTCGACGCTCGTCCTCTACGTCGTCCGCGAGGTGGCCGCCGACCTCGGCGTGCCGGTGCCGCCGGTCGTGTACATCGAACACTTCGAGGGGCTCGACGACGTCCGGACCTTCGTCGACCACTGGGTCGACGAGTGGGACCTCGACCTCGTGGTCGCGCGCAACGAGGACTTCTTCGACCACGGGTTGGCGTTCGGTGACGAGATTCGAGTAGAGGAACTGAACGAACAGAACCGCCGCGAACTCGACCGCATCGAGTTCGAGGGCGACACGATGGTCGTCGACCCCGACAGCTTCGAGGGGAACCACCTCCTGAAGACCATCGCGCTCAACAACGCCATCGTCGAGTACGGCTTCGACGGCGTCTTCTCGGGCGTGCGGTGGGACGAACAGGCCTCCCGCGCCGACGAGACGTTCTTCTCGCCGCGGCACGACGCCGAAAAGTACCCGCCGCACGACCGCGTCAACCCCATCCTCCAGTTCACGGAGGCGGACCTCTGGGAGGCGTTCTGGCACTTCGTCGTCCCCGACTCCGTCGAGGGCTACCCCGCCGGCCACGTCCCCCAGTCACGCGCCGACCTCCCCGAGGGCGTCGGCGTCGAGGACATCCCGGTCCCCGAGAAGTACTTCGAGGGGTTCCGGTCGCTCGGGACCGAGACCGGCTCGGAGAAGTCCGACGACCGTCCCGCCTGGGTCCAGGACCTCGAGAACACCACCGAGCGTGCCGGCCGCGCACAGGACAAGGAGAACCTCATGGAGCGCCTCCGCGACTTGGGCTACATGTAGCGCCGCTCGACGGTCCACCGGCGTTCCCCTGTTCCGTCTCCCGCCCCCGTCCTCGGCGTCGCCCGCGGTGTCGAACCCCGTGGTACCGACCGACACGGTTTAGTGCGCCGATGTTTTAGGGAAGCCTAAAGATGTCTCGCCTCACCAGCCTCCTCTCGGCGCTCAAGGCCCGGGCCGTTCCCCGCCGCTGTCGCGCGAACGCGTGGGCGTCCGTGTACGCCGGACTGCACGCGGTCGAACCGCGGGCCGACGGCGGCGAGGAGGAGCGGACCGACGAGTAGAACCCGAACCGACGAGCGTTTACCCCTCTCGCGCCAACCACGCTCGATGACGGACGACTGGGTCAGTCTCTTCTCCGGCGGCAAGGACTCCTCGTGGGCGCTGTACCGGGCGCTCGAGGAGGGGTTGAACGTCACGCGCCTCCTGACCGTCCACCCGGGCGAGGACTCGGAGTCGTACATGTACCACGTGCCCGAGACTCGACTGGCGAGTCTCGCCGCTGAGAGCATCGGCATCGACCTGGTAGAGGTCGACCCCGGCGACCTGGCGGCGACAACGGCGACGGACTCGGCGACGCAGGGCGACCGGGAGGTCGAACCGCTCGAGGCGGCCCTCCGCGGCCTCCAGGACGAACTCGACCTCGCCGGCGTCACCGCCGGCGCCATCGAGAGCGAGTTCCAGACCTCGCGCATCCGGTCGATGTGTGAGCGACTCGGTGTCGACCTGTTCGCGCCGCTCTGGCAGCGCGACCCCGACGAACTGGCGGCGGAGATGCTCGACGCGGGCTTCGAAATCACCATCGTACAGGTCGCCGCACACGGCCTCGACGAGTCGTGGCTGGGCCGCACACTCGACGCGGACGCGCTCGACGAACTCCGCGCCCTCGACGACGAGTACGGCGTGCACATCCTGGGCGAGGGCGGCGAGTTCGAGACGCTCGTCACCGACGGCCCACACATGTCCCGGCCGCTCGAACTGGAGTACGAGACGGTGTGGGACGGGACGCGCGGGCGGATTCGCGTGACCGACGCGCGGCTGGGGTGACGGGCGAGCGGGTCACGCTGCGGGCGGTCCTCTCCGCCGGGTCGGACCGGAGCGGGTGAGGCGAGTGACTGGACCCGCCGAGACGGCGCGGTGGTGCGACGGCCGCGGTACCGTCCGCGGCCGACACGCGAGGGACGAGACCACGCGTGAGCGGACGGTAGTCGAGCCGGCTGAGCAGGCCGTGGCCGCACTCCCCCGGCGACTGCACCTGCTTCCCGCCGGACGCGACCGTGACTGAGCAGCGGCGACACACCCCCGCCTGCGACGGGAGCGACACCCCGGGAGACGAACTCCTCGGGTCAGTGCAGGCTCACTCGTCCGCGCGCTGGTCGTCGAGCCACGACTGGTACTCGTCCTGCGGCATCACCACGACGGTGCCGTGCATCCGCGTGTGGCCGACGCCGCAGAGTTCCGCACAGTACAGCCTGTACTCGCCGGTCTGCGTGGCACGCGTCCGCGCCTCGGTCGTCTGACCGGGGAAGATGTCCTGTTTCAACCCGAGTTCGGGGACGTAGAAGGAGTGGATGACGTCCCGCGTCCGGAGCGAGAAGACGACGTCGCGGTCGGCCGGGAGCACCAACTGCTTCTGCGAGGTGACGTTCTCCCCCTGGTAGCGGAACTCCCAGCCCCACTGGTACGCGACGACTTCGACCTCGACCGGGTCGTCCGCACCGACGTCGGCAGTCGACTGGCCGGCCGCGGCGGCCGGCGAGATGTAGGGGTTCGCGAGCACGAAGAACGCGGAGATGCCCACGAACACCAGGATGACGCCGGTGGCGGCGGTCCAGGTGATCTCGAGCGCGGAGTCCTTCGTCGTCGGCTTCGGGTCGTCGTTGTTCCGGAAGCGGTAGAGCGCGTAGACCAGCGTCACCTCGACGAACAGGACGAGCGGGAGCGCGACGTAGAGCAGTTGCTCGTTGAGGTCGTCGATGGCGTTCCGGTTGACCGACTGCGCGGCGGCCGGATGGGCGACTGCCCCGACGAGGAGGGCGACGCCGAGCGCGACGACGACGAACTGTGCGACCCGCGTGACGCGAACGCGACCCATTGACGTCCGCTTCGGCCCGGCCTGTGTTATAGGTTGGCGTGAGAACATCCGGGACGACGTGAACGTCTCCACACGGTGACCCCGGCGCCGACGCATGGTTTTATCAACTTTCGATTGTCACGTCGTGTCAATGCAGGTAGACTGCCCGACGTCAATCAGCCCTCCGACTCCCGTGAAAGCATGAATCGGGCCGTCGTCGAAGTAGCGGCGCTCTCCGTGCTCTTCTGCGGCGTGCTCCTCGTCTGGTGGCGGACGCGCGGCCGCGGCCTCGTGAGCGACGGGGGGACCGTCCAGCGCGACGCCGTCGTCACGGAGATCGGTCGCCTCCGGGACGAGGCGGTCCGGTGGCTCACCACGACGGACCACAAGGACATCGGACTGCTGTACATCGTGTTCGGCACCGTCGCGGGACTGTGGGGCGGGGTCGACGCCATGATGATGCGGACGGAGCTTCTGACGCCCGCGGCGGACATCTGGACGCCGGAGACGTACAACGCGCTCTTCACGACGCACGGGCTGACGATGCTCATCTTCTTCGTCGCGCCCGTCTTCTTCGGCATCGGAAACTACTTCCTTCCCCTGCTGCTCGGCGCCGACGACATGGCCTTCCCGCGGGTCAACGCCATCGGCTTCTGGCTCCTCCCGCCGGCGTTGCTGCTCGCCCGCGCGGGCCTGTTCATCCAGGTCGGTGGGCAGGTACTGAGCACGTTCGTCCAGGCCGACGCCATCCGCTTTCTCCTCACCGTCCGGGAGGTGGGCGTCGGGTGGACGCTGTACGCCCCCCTCTCGATTCAGTCTCCGAACCCCCAGCTCGACCTGTTGCTCCTGGGGCTCCACCTGAGCGGTATCGCCACCACCGTCGGCGCCATCAACTTCATCGCGACCGTCTTCTACGAGCGAGGCGAGGGCGTCACCTGGGCCGAACTCGACATCTTCTCGTGGAACATGCTCGTGACGAGCGGCATCGCCCTGTTCGCGTTCCCGCTGCTCGGGAGCGCCATCATCATGCTGCTGCTCGACCGGAACTTCGGGACGACGTTCTTCACCGCCGACGGCGGCGGTGCCATCCTCTGGCAACACCTCTTCTGGTTCTGGGGGCACCCCGAGGTGTACATCCTCTTCCTGCCGGCGACGGGGCTGATGAGTCTCATCCTCCCCAAGTTCGTCGGGCGGAAGCTGTTCGGCTTCCGCGCCGTCGTCTACTCGACGCTCGGGCTGAGCGTCCTCTCGTTCGGCGTCTGGGCGCACCACATGTTCACCACCGGCGTCGACCCGCGAATCAAGGCGTCGTTCATGGCCGTCTCCATCGCCATCGCCGTTCCCAGTGCCATCAAGGTGTTCAACTGGCTCACGACGATGTGGGACGGCGACATCCGGATGACCGCGCCGCTCATCCTCTGTGCCGGCGGCATCGGGACCTTCATCATCGGTGGCGTCACCGGCGTCTTCCTCGCCGTCATTCCCATCGACATCCTCTACCACGGCACCTACTACGTCGTCGGTCACTTCCACCTCATCGTCGTCGGCATCATCCCGTTCATGATGATCGCCGCGAGCTACTACTGGTACCCACTCATCACCGGGCGGTGGTACGACCGTCGACTGGCGCGGTTCCAGGCAGTCCTCATCGTCTTCGGCGGCACGGTCACGTTCATGACGCTCCTCGTCATCGGCGGCCTCGGGCTCCCCCGCCGCCAGGCCATCTACCCGGCGGAGTACCAGCTCGCCCAGCAGATTGCCACCGTCGGCTCGTACGTCGTCGGCATCAGCGCCCTGCTGTGGCTCTACAACATGCTCGCGTCGTACTGGACCGGCGACCGGGTAGCGACGACGGACCCCTGGAACCTCAAGCGGACGAAGCAGTTCACCAACGAGTGGCAGTGGTTCGAGCGGCGGATGGTCGAGAAGTACGACATGACGCCGCACGAGCCCGAGACGACCCGGGACTCGTACGCCCCCGAAGCGGAGGCAGCCAGTTCGGTGACCGGCGGCGCCGTGGGGACGACGTGGCGAGTGGTCGCGTCGAACGCCTCGTTCGCGGCCATCGGCGGGTTCGTCGGCACCGTGCTGATGGCCGGGGGGCTCGGCACCGCGGCGCTCGTCGGCGTCTTCGACCTCGTCTCGCTCACGGAACTCGCGGAACTGGTCGGGCTACCCCCGTCGCCTGCGGTCGGTGCCGTGCTCTTCCTCGCCGGCGGGACGGTCACGTGGCCGCTTCTGTTCCTCGCGTTCTCCGACTACCTGCCCGGGCGGCTGCTGTTCGAGACCGGGCTGGTATTCGCGACCATCATCTCCTCGGGCTTCCTCGTTGCCTTCTACTCGGGGCAGACGGGGCTTGCGCTCGTCGGCTACGTCGCGTTCGTCCTCGTCGCCCACTGGGCGTACGGCATCGGGTTGGCCGTGACGTTCCGCTTCCTCCAGGCGAAGCGCACGGAGCGTTTCTGGGGGGGTGAGTGACGGTGGCGGACGCCGACGAGGAGACGTCGCTCCTGTTCACGTACGTCGTGCCGTTCGTCGGAGTCATCCTCATCTCTATCGGCATCGGCGGGGCTGTCCCGGGGGGGTACGCGCTCATCCAGGACGAACTCCGCGACTGCGACTCGCCGACCATCGCAGTCGAGAGGCCCGAGCGCACGGCCGAACTCGTCGGAGCGGACGGTCCGAGCCTGCCGCGGCTCACGTTCGAGGAACTGACCGACGCCGAACAGGAGGCGTTCGTCGAAGCGCTGGACGCCCCGCGGCGCGAGGCACACGTCTACGGCTCGTTCGCCAACCGACAGGCGTTCGAGTCCGGTGCCGTCGTCACCTACCAGGGCGAGCGGTACTACTCGACCATCGTCGCCGAGAACACCTGTTTCCGCGCACCTCCGCTCGGCTTCCCGCTCGGGGTGTTCGCCATCGGCCTCGGGGCCGTGACCCTGCTCATCCCGCCGGCGTACCGCAGACTCGTCACACTCGAGCGGCAGGCGGACCGCAGGAGGTGACGGCCCGGGTTCGCGAGTCACGAGTCACTGAGGCCCCGGAGCGACGGGGAGGCGGTGGCGGGCGAACGACAGACACGACGACACGGGAGAGTGAACCGACGGGCACACGGCGGCCGGGGAACAGTCGTCAGCCGTCAGCCGTCGCCGTCACCCGACGACCGCACCGACGTAGAGCACGACGACGAGGAAGAGCCAGACGACGTCGACGAAGTGCCAGTAGAGGGCGACGGTTCGGACCCCGGCGTCCCTCCCTTCGGTGTACTGTCCGCGGAGTGCGCGCACCAGGATGGACGCGAGCAGGACGACCCCGAGTGTGACGTGGAGGCCGTGCAACCCCGTGAGTCCGTAGAAGGCCGACGCGAAGACGCCGCCCGAGAGCGTGAACGACTCGTGGGTGACGAACTCGTAGTACTCTAACGCCTGCCCGCCGACGAACACCACGCCGAGCGCGACAGTCACGGCGAGCCACCGGATGAACCGCTTGCGGTTCCCCTCCTCGAGCGCACCGTGGCTGCGGTGGATGGTTCCGCTGCTCACCACGAGGATGAGGGTGTTCACGAGGACGAGCGACCCGAGGAGCGGCGGGAGTTCGCTCGGCGGCCACGGCCCCACGCGGATGAACGCGTAGTAGACGAAGCCCGCCGCGAACGTCGCCACGTCGGAGACGAGAAAGAGGACCATCCCGCCGACGTAGAGCCGCGATCTGTCGGTCTGTTCGGTCCAGTAGTCCGCCACGAACGCCTCGTACGTCCAGCCGACCAGGCCGACGACGAGGAGGAGGCCGCCGACGGCGGCGACTGCACCCAGCGGGAGTCGGGGGAGGAGCGACTCGCCGGCGAGTAGCAGGCCGACCCCGGCGTACAGCGCGGCGGCCCCGACAGCGGCGACGATGGGCCAGCGACTACGATGCTCGTGGTGCCCGTCGCTCGAACCGTGGTCGCCCGTGGTGGCGACGTCGGTACCGTCCATACCCGTTCGTCTGTCCGGTGTGACAAATAGCCATCGCGCCGTCGGCGGGTCGACGGCGGCGGGCGGCGGGGTCGGTCGTCAGTCGCTCGTCGGGACGACCCGCCACGTCGTGGCGTTCGCGTACCCCCACTCCTCGAGTTCGAACGCCGTCGCCGACCCGCGGAGGTCGGGGAGGAGCGCGCCGATTTCCTTCGTCGAGAGGCCGACCTCGTCGGTGATGTACTTGCTCTTGAAGTAGAACTCCCCGTCGGTGGCGCGCTGGCGGAGGTAGCGTTCGAGTCGGTCGCGCTTCCGCGCCGTCGTCGACTCCGCGCTCACCGGTGGTCACCTCCACTGTCGGTGGTCCGCGGCGAGTGCTGCCGTCCGAGGACGAGGGCAGCGAGGTTCGCAGCCCACAGCGCGAGGAGGACCGGCGTCGTCGACGGGGAGAGGCCCGAGACCAGCAGGAGTGGGACGTGGAGCAGGGGGAGGCAGATGGCGCTCCAGAACCCACCCCACCGCAGGAGGGCGATGCCGCGACCCAGTGAGTGTGACACCACCGGGGATGCGAGACTGTCGTGCTCGTACATGCGTACCTCACCGTTCGGGGAGCGCCCATCAAAACCTGTTCAAGACTCAACACGCTCTTTGTGTGAACCAGTATCACACCGGGCAGGACGGACGGCCGGGCGGCCGGAGGACGAGGACGGCGACGGGGAACGGCGGGAGCGCGTCCGCCGTTCGGAGCCGTTACTCGGGCTTCAGCTTCGAGTACGCGCCGACGAGCGACTCGGTCAGGTCGAGGTGTTCGACCCGCGCCTCCTCGTCGACGATGCTGTCCGAGAGGTCGGCGTCGACGATGGTCGCGTTGGGGAACACGACGCTCCGGTCCACCGTCGAGTTCTCGATGTGGGCACCGGCCATCACGTGGACGTTCTCGCCGAGTTCGGAGTTCTCGACGACGGCCTCGTCGTTGACGTAGTTGCCGCCCTCGAGGTAGCCCTCGACGGCGTCGAGGTACGACGCGGCCGTCCCGATGTCGTACCAAGCGGTGTCGAACGTGAAGGCGTACACGTCCTCGCGCTCCTGGAGCCACTGGACGAACCAGCCGGGTTCGTCGGGGTTGTTGTCGTTCGAGAGGTACTCGTCGAACAGCGGGAGCGTCTCCTGGGGGTAGACGTAACACGCGATGGAGACGAGCGTGCTCGCGGGGTCCTCGGGCTTCTCCTGGAAGTTCAC
>NZ_JBEPXO010000020.1:0-44698 GCF_041641895.1 Salinigranum sp.
ATCACAAACTTAGAACGGAGGTAACAACCCATGATGACGGCCGCACAAGAGGTAGAACAAGAGTATCGAGAGTTGTGGAACGGGGACTTCTCGAAGCTTGAGGTAGTCGCCGAGTCGGTGGACGTGTATGTTCCCTCGCTATCCGACGGCGAGATTCATGGACGAGACGCGTTCGAGGCGTACCTCCGTGACCTCCGGACGGGATTCCCCGACTGGCACGTCACGGTGGACGACATACTCACCAGCGACGGAATGGTAATGAAGGAATGGACGGTGACGGCAACACACGAAGGGGAGTACAACGGGATTCCACCGACCAATCGAGAGATGGAAATCAGTGGTATGGCCAAGATACGAACGGAGAACGGGAAGGTGGTGGAAGACCGGCTCTACTACGACCTTCAGGAAGTATTCGACCAACTTGGCCTCACCGAAGAATGAGTCCGGCCCTCTGCTGACTATAGCCTCTGTATTCAGCACGGCGCCCCTGTCAACTGCCGAGGGTTTCAACAGAGCAAACAAACCACTCATGTGTAACGCGATAATGGCACGGGACTGGGTTTGAGTTTGATGTCACCGAGCGACTGGACGTGCTGAGTTTTATATCCATGTGCGGCTTCCTTTGTTAACACCCCGATAAGGCGGCGAGGTGCAACCGGCTACCGGATGAAATGGATGTGCAGATTGAGGGAGAAACGCGGGAAGGGTCGGGATTCGTCTCCTTCAGAAACTATCATAAAACGTATGGGTTGGGGCGGATTCGAACCGCCGGCCTGCTCCGTGTGAAGGAGCCGTCATAACCGGGCTAGACCACCAACCCGCGCACCACTCGGTACCCGGGCGCGGGACTTAAGGGTTACTTACTCCGCCGGTGGTCGACCACGGTACTGATCGATCCGTTCGCGGGCCTTGCGGACCGGTTCGGCGTCGACGTTGCGGAACTCCGTCCGCACGCGGTCCATCCGAGTCCGGGGTTCCTCGGTGTCGTCTTCCTCCCACCCGAACCGCTCTCGCATGACGGCTTCGACCGGTGCGAGTTCCTCCGTGAGTCCGATGCGGAGGTGGTCGAACGCTCGACGGAGGTAGTACCACGCGTCCTGGAAGTGCTTGTTCATATCTGCCCTTACGCAAGCGACAGATATGAGTATTGTGGGACGTTCACGCGTCACAGAGTGTGACGGAATCGGAGCGGAAACCGCTGATATCACGCCGCACAGCCGATTTATGCTCCGAGCGCGCGTCTCCCTCCCCATGGTATTGAAGAACGTGCTCGTCACCGGTGCGACGGGCCAGCAGGGTGGTGCAGTCGTCGAGGCGCTGCGGTCCGGCGCGTACGGGGAGTACGAACTCTACGGGATGACCCGCGACGGCAGCAGCGACGCCGCCGCGGCGCTCGCCGAACGGGGCGTCCACGTCGTCGAGGCCGACATGAACGACCGCGCGAGTCTCGACGCGGCCGTCGAGGGGATGGACTACGTCTACCTCGTCACGACGTTCTTCGAGGAGGGGCCGGCCGTGGAAGCCGAGCAGGGCATGCGGCTGGTCGACGCCTGTGTCGACGCCGGCGTCGACCACCTCGTGTACTCCTCCGTCGCCGGGGCTGACCGCGCCCCGCTCGACCACTTCGCGTCCAAACACCGAGTCGAGGAGTACGTCGTCGACTCCGGACTCGAGTGGACGTTCGTCCGACCCGTGTACTTCATGGGGAACTTCGCGTGGCAGGTGGACGGAATCGAAGCGGGGACGCTCGCGATGCCGCTGGCCGAGGGTGTCTCTCTCGCCGTCGTCGACGTCGCCGACGTCGGCCGGATGGTGGCGACGGCGCTGTCAGACCCCCGGACCTGGGCCGGTGAGGCGGTCGAACTCGCGGGCGACGAGGCGACGCTCGAAGGCTTCGCCGCCGTCTTCGCCGACGCCCTGGGCCACGACGTCCTGGCCGTCCACCTCGACGTCGACGACTACCGCGCGGAGGCCGGCGACGAACTGGCCGACATGTACCAGTGGTTCAACGACGAGGGGTACGACACCGACGTCGCAACGCTCGCAGAACGGACCGGCATCGACTTCACGACGTTCGCTGAGTACGTCGACGCCCGCTGGGCGTCGCGGCCAGCGCCCGCCTGAGGACGGCGTTCAGGCGAGGCTTCGTTCGACGTACTCGAGGATGTTCTCGCTCTCTGACATCGTGACCCCGTGGTCGTCGTCGACGAGGACCGGAACGCCGCGCTGACCGCTCACGCGCTTCACCTCGTTGCGGTCGGAGTGCATCGCCTCGACCCACACGGTGTCGTAGTCGAGGTCAGCTTCGGTGAGTGCGTCGTGGACCTTGTCACAGTACGGACAACCGTCGAGTGCGTACAGGGTGAGCGCCATGACGGGGGGTATCGCCGCGGGAGGCAAGTATGTTGGCCTCCACGAGTAGGTGTCGCCGTCGGCGTTCGTGGTCGTCGGGGAGAGCCGTGCAGACCCGCGTCGTCGGGCAGGCCGGTGTGGGTCGTCCCAGACGCGACGACCAGCGACACGGACCCGGTGTGTTTCTCCCCCACCCGGCCGTCCACGTCCTGACCCCGACACCGGACGCAACGCGCTGGGACGAGTGGCCGGGGACCGACGCGGGATGCTATCACCGCCGGTAACTGGAACCAACATCTTAAACTGCGCGCGCCGACATCTCGACGTATGAGCCTGGAGACGGAACACCACTGCCCTGCCTGTGGCGAGGAGCGTACCTTCTGGCGGTCGGCCAGTACCCTGGTCCACCTCGGCGAGAAGGTCAAGTGGCGCTGCTCGGAGTGTAACTACGGCTTCGTCCGCATCGGCGACATCGACACGTCGGCCGAAGCCTGAGTCCGCTTCCGACGCGCTCGTCCGGTCCACTTCTGAGCGGTCGTCCACGTCTGTCCCACGGAGCGAACCGGGACGCGAGCGGCGTCAGTCCCCGCCGTCGTCCGCGAGTGCCTGCCACGAGAGCCGTGGGTCACGCGCCGCGCTCACCTGGTCGATGCGCCGCGCCGTGGTTCGCGAGGGCGCAGTCTCGAGCGTCTCGTCGTCGTCGCTGAGTGCGGCGTTGAACGCCGCGGCGAGGTCGTCCAGCGACGACCGGTTCTCGACTTCCGTCGGTTCGGTGAGCATCGCCTCCGAGACCAGTTCGGGCCACTTCGTCGTCGGCGGGTGGACGCCGTAGTCGAGCATCCGTTTCGCCACGTCCGCGGCGTCTCGCTCACCCGCCGTCGCGGCGAACTCGTGGTGGAACGGGCCGTAGGGGATGTCGCAGTCCAGTTGTGCGGCGAGGTAGTTGGCGTTCAGCACCGCCTTCGCCGAGGCGTCCCTGAGGCCCGCGTCGCCCAGTCGTGCGATGTACGCGTAGGTCTTGAGGAGCACGAGCCAGTTGCCCATCGTGCCGTGGACCTTGCCGATGGAGTGTTCGGGGTCGTACAGTTCGAACCCGCCGTTCGACCGCCGGACGCGGGGTTTCGGGAGAAACGCCGCGAGGTCCGACACCACGCCCACCGGCCCGGCACCGGGTCCGCCCCCGCCGTGTGGCGTCGCGAACGTTTTGTGGACGTTGTAGTGCATGATGTCGAAGCCCATGTCGCCCGGGCGGGCCCGGCCGAGGAGCGCGTTGAGGTTGGCGCCGTCGTAGTAGAGAAGGCCACCGGCGTCGTGGACCAACTCGGCGATTTCCACGATGTCGCGCTCGAACAGCCCTAGCGTGTTGGGATTGGTCAGCATGAGCGCCGCCGTCTCCTCGCTCACGGCGGCCGCCAGCGCGTCCAGGTCGACGCGGCCGTCGTCGCCCGAGGGCAGTTCGACCACCTCGTAGCCGGCCATCGCGGCCGACGCGAAGTTCGTGCCGTGTGCCGAGGCGGGGATGACCACCTCCGAGCGGTCGTCGTCGTTCGCCTCGTGGTACGCCTTCGCGACGAGGATGCCGGTGAACTCGCCCGCGGCGCCCGCCGGTGGCTGGAGCGTCACGGCGTCCATCCCGCCGATCTTCGCCAGGTCCTCCTGCAGTCCGTGGAGGACGGCGAGCGTCCCCTGGACCGACTCGCCCGAGCGGTCGGGGTGGACCGAGCCCGCCGGCAGGGCCGCGACGTCCTCGGTGAACGAGGGGTTGTACTTCATCGTACACGACCCCAGCGGGTAGGGACCCGTCTCGACGCCGTAGTTCATCTGCGACAGCCGCGTGTAGTGGCGGGCCAACTCTGGCTCCGAGAGGGAGGGAAGCGACACCGTGTCGCGGGTGAGGTCGTCCGGGAGCGACGACTCCACCTCGACGTCCGTCCCGCCCTTCTCGGAGAGCAACGGCTCGTACACGTCGTCTCGGCTGAAGCGCGCCTGGTCGTAGTTCACGCGAATCCCCCCGGGACGAGCGTGAACGAGGCAGGATGTGTCCTGACGGAGTTCATCTCAGGCGGCCTCCTCGAACGCCGCGACGAGGGCGTCCGCGTGTCCCGCGTTCGTCTCCGTGACACACACCTGCAGTCGGTGGTCGCCGACGACGTGGACCGCGAACCCGTCTGCTTCGAGTTTCGAAGCTACAGCCTTCGCGGGCTGGTCAGTGCGGGCCACGAACTCGCGGAAGTGGTGTCGGTCGTAGACGGGAGCCTGGACGCCGACGACCTCGTCGAGTTTCGCGGCGAGGTCACGAGCGTTCGTCACGCACTGTTCCGCGAGGTCGACCATCCCGTCCGCACCGAGCGACGCGACGTGCATCGCCGTCCGCAGGGCGACCCAGGCCTGGTTCGTACAGATGTTCGACGTGGCACGCTCCTTGCGGATGTGCTGTTCGCGCGTCTGGAGCGTGAGCGTGAACGCCCGGCGTCCGCTCGCGTCCTCGCTGGCGCCGACCAGTCGCCCTGGGACCTGTCTGAGGAACTCCTCGCGGGTGGCGAAGAGACCGAGGCCCATGCCGTAACTCGTCGGCATCCCGAGAACGTCGGCCGCGCCGACGACGACGTCGGCACCGACCGCTGCGGGTTCCTCGAGGAGCGCCAGCGCCAGCAGGTCCGACCCGAGGCAGAACAGTGCGTCGTGGTCGGCCGCGAGGGCGCCGACGTCCCGCAGGGAGGGCTCGATGACACCGTGAAGCGTCGGCGACTCCGCGTACACCATGACGGTGTCGTCGTCGACCAGTCCGGAGAGCGCGTCGACATCGACGGCGCCGTCGTCCATCGGATACCCCGCGACGGAGAGGCCCGCCCCCTCGACGTAGTTGTCGAGGACGCCCGCCTTCCCCTCGTGGAGGTGTTCGGGAACGAGGATGGTCGAGCCACTCGCCTGCCGGACCCGCCCGGCGAGTCGCGCGGCCTCCGCGAACGCCGTCGCGGCGTCGTACATCGAACAGTTCGCCACGGGGAGCCCCGTCAACTCGACGACGAACGACTGGTACTCGAACAGCGCCTGGAGGAACCCCTGGGTGACCTCTGGCTGGTACTGCGTGTAGGAAGTGAGGAACTCCGACCGCCGGGAGAGGTCCGAGACCAGGGCAGGGACGTAGTGGTCGTAGTGGCCCCGCCCGAGGAACTCGACGAGATCGTCGTTGCGCGAGAGCGTCGTCTCGACGCTCGCTCGGACGCTGGCTTCGGACTTCGAACTGATTCCGAAGTCACCGTCGAACGCGACTTCGTCGGGGATGTCGAACAGGTCGTCCTCCGAGTCGGCGCCGACGACGTCGAGCATCGCCTCGGTCTCCTCCGGCGTGTGCGGCGCGTACGGACTCCCGCTCATTCGATCTGCTCGCGGTACTCCTCGGGGGAGAGGAGGTCTTCGAACGCCTCGTCACCCTCGAGGCTCAGTTCGAGCATCCATCCCTCACCGTAGGGGTCCTCGTTGACGAGTTCGGGCCGGTCGAACAGGTCCTCGTTCACCGCCGTCACCTCGCCCGAGGCGGGGGCGTAGAGGTCTGAGACGGCCTTGATGGACTCGACGACGCCGAACGAGTCGCCGGCGGTCACCGTCTCGCCCGCCTCGGGGAGTTCGACGAAGACCACGTCGCCGAGTTCGTCCTGAGCGAACGCCGTGATGCCGACTCTGACCGGGCCGTCGGTCGTGATCCACTCGTGCGATTCCAGATACCGTCTGTCGTCGGGAACTTCGAACATAGTTGTGTTAGCGGTCGATGAAGGGCAGCGAGACGACCTTCGCCCGCTTCCGTTCGCCGCGGACGACCACGTCGACCCGCGTGCCGGGGTCGGCGTGGTCGACCGGGAGGTAGCCGAGGGCGACGGCCTTCGAGAGCGTCGGACTCATGGTTCCGCTGGTCACGTGACCGAGTGGCTCTCCGGTCTCGTCGGTGAGTTCGTAGCCGTGGCGGGCGATGCCGCGGTCGAGGAGTTCGACGCCGACGAACCGTTCGTCGACGCCCTCCGCGTGGACACGCTCGAGTGCGTCGCGACCGACGAACTCGGTGTCGAGTTCGACCGTGAAGCCGATGCCGGCCTCGTACGGATTGCGCGGTTCCTCGTCGGGGTCGAAATCCTGCCCCGAGAGCAGGAACCCCATCTCGATGCGGAGCGTGTCGCGGGCACCGAGCCCACAGGGCGGACAGGCGTCGTCGGCGGCGAACGCCGTCCACACCGTCTCCGCCTCATCCCACGGGCAGAGCACCTCGAACCCGTCCTCACCGGTGTAGCCTGTCCGCGCGAGCAGACACGACACGCCGGCGAGGTCGGCCTCTCGCGCCTCGAACCGGGCGAGTCCGGGTGCCGAACCGAGCACCTCGGTGACGAGGGCCGGGGCGTCGGGGCCCTGTACGGCGAACATCGCCCACTCGTCGGTGACGTTCGTCACGTCTGCGTCCAGGCCCCACTCGTCGCGAGAGGCCGTCCAGCGGTCGTACATCTCGTCGTCGTGGCCCGCGTTCGGGACGAACAGGTACGCGGCGTGCCCGTCTGCGTCCGACGGGAGGCGGTAGACGACGACGTCGTCGACGATGGTCCCTTCGGCAGTCGTGACCGTCGAGTACTGCGAGTCGCCGCGGTCCAGCGCGGTCACGTCGTTCGACGTGAGCCGTTGCATCAGCGCAGTCGCGTCCGGCCCGGTGACCTCGAGTTCGCTCATGTGCGAGACGTCGAAGATGCCGGCCCGTTCGCGAACGGCGGCGTGTTCGGTTCGGATAGAGTCGAACTCCACGGGCATGTCCCACCCGCCGAACTCGGTGAACTTCGCTCCCCGGTCGGCGTGAACGTCCCGCAGTGGCGGCTTCCGAAGGGCCATACTCGCGCATCGGCGGGAGTGAAGTAATGCTTTGGTATCGCGGACGAACGGCAGTGAGTCCGCGAGTCGTCGTGGGGTGCGAGGGAACGACGGTATCGCGGACGAACGGCAGGTGCCGTCGCTGACAGGGTGAGAGCACGGCGAGCGAAACCCCTCACGACTCGTCACGGACGTCGGTCACGCGACGACACCGCAGACGGACGGCAGTGACACCGGCACGCGTCCGGTTCCGGGCGTCCCGAACGTCGTCCTGACTGGCCGCTCCTAACTTCGAAGAGCGAAGCCTGACGCGAGGTGCAGGCTGGCTGGCACACGTGGCGTCGTGCGCGAGAGATAGATTTATGTAACCCGGATTCATAAAAACTTACTATGGAGATAGTAACTATTTCTGAATATCGAATCGAGGGCGAGACGTGGGCGGAGAGTCGGCGCACCGCGACGTTCGCGGACATGGCGAACGCGATGCGACGGGTCTGAGACGGGTTCTTCTTGCGGGTTCCGGGGCGTCGGTTCGTGGTCAGAGAGTGAGCGGATGCTGGCAGGGAAGAGACCACAGGGAGAGGGGGGGTCGAAGCGAGGGCCGACGGGGCTGGAGCGTGCTCGAGAGTCGGTCAGGCGCGAACGGGCGTCGGCTTCGCGGACCCGGTCACGACTTTCGTCGCCGTCCAGACGTTCGCTCTGACGCCGGCACGCGTGACCGACATCCGAACCTGTGCGCCTTCGGTGAGTGAGGCGAGGCGTTCGCGGGCCTCGGCGTCCGCGTAGTCGACCACGTGGTACGTCGCGTGACTGTCAGTCGACTGTACGGTGATGGCGCCGTGGTTGTTCATCGAATCTGTAACAATAAACGATTGGGGACTTTCGTCCTTCCCTGCTTCGCTCATATCAAGATAATCTCGTCCGAACTACATAAAGGTAAAGATATATAGCTCAAGTCGTCTTCTAGTTCTACTAGGTGTACTAGTGTCCCGCTCCTTGCCCGGGCGGGCTTCCACCGGTCGTGCGCCGAGCGGGGTCGGTCGAACCAGCACGCCTTTCTCTCCCACCGGATTACCGGGCACATGGACCTCCTCCAGCGGCTGTTCGCCGAGGACCACGCCTCGGAGCCGCGTGTCGCGCTGTTCGTCGACGGCCCGAACGTGCTCCGCGACGAGTTCGACGTGGACCTCGACGACGTGCGTGCGGCCGCTCGCGCCTACGGCCGGCCGACGACGACCCGCCTCTACGTGGACGAGCACGCGACACCCGGGCTCATTCAGGCGGCCGAGGCGCGGGGCTTCGACGTGGTCGTCACGAGCGGCGACGTCGACGTCAAACTCGCCGTCGACCTCACCCGGCAGGTGGTCGAAGGCAGAGCGGACGTCGTCGCGATCGCGTCCCGTGACACGGACTTCAAGCCGGCGCTGGAGGTGGCGAACGAGTACGGCCTCCGGACAGTCGCTATCGCACCGGGGAGCCACGGCCGCTCCGACGCGCTCCCGAACGCCGCGACGGAGAGCGTCACCCTCGGGGAGTGAGTCGTCGGCGGTGGCGGAGAAACGTTCTTGAGACTCCGCGTCGCTGGGTCGCGTATGGGACTCGTCGACTCGGTCGTCGGTTTCGTCGTGAGCCTCCTCGTCGGGGGGTTCGGCATCTACGTCGGCGCGCGGTTCGTCGTCGGCGAGCGCGACTACGGTCACGCCGTCGTCACCGCGCTCGCCGGGGCGGTCGTCTGGGCCGTCGTCGGGCTGTTCCTCGGGTGGATTCCGCTGGTCGGAGTGCTCCTCACGCTGCTCGCGTACGTCGCCGTGGTGAACTGGCGCTACCCGGGCGGGTGGGTCGAAGCGGCGGGCATCGCCCTGGTCGCGTGGGCCGCGTCGCTCGTCACCCTCGCCGTCCTCTCGCTCCTCGGCGTCGGGTCGCTGTCGGCGTTCGGCGTCCCGGGCGTCTGACGTCCGGACAGGGACCGGCCGCACATCCGGTCGTCTTTTGTGCCGCCCGTCGAAGGAGCGAGCATGGACCTCGGGACGCCGGTGCTGGACAACCACCTCCATCTCGACCCGGAGCACGGCCAGGGAATCGACGCCGTCGAGGACTTCGCCCGTCTCGGCGGGACGCACCTGCTGGTCGTCAACAAACCCTCCTGGCACCTCGGGTGCGAGGCGGAGACCGGCGAGGACTTCCGCGCGGTGTTCGAGACGACACTCGGCGTGGTCGAACGAGCGACCCACGTCCTCCCCGGGCGGGCCTGGCCCGTCCTCGGCGTCCACCCGGGCCTCGTCTCGCGGCTGGTCGACGAACGGGAGTTCGAGCCGGCCGAGGCGCGTGACCTCATGCAGGACGGCCTCGACGTCGCCGCCGAGTACGTCCGTGAGGGGCGCGCACTCGCACTGAAGTCCGGTCGACCACACTACGACGTCTCCGACGCGGTGTGGGAGGCCTCGAACGACGTGCTCAGACACGCCCTGTCGCTCGGCGCCGACTGCGACTGTGCGGTCCAGCTCCACACCGAATCCACGGAGGACCTGACCGACGTGGCCGCGTGGGCAGACGCGCGCGGGCTCTCACCCGAGCGCGTCGTCAAACACTACGCCGGACCGACGCTGGCAGGAGTCACGCCGAGCGTGATGAGCGAACCCGACTGGCTCCGGGAGGCGGCCGAGAGAGGGGAGCCGTTCCTCATGGAGACGGACTTCGTCGACGACCCCGACCGACCCGGCGCGGTCCTCGGGCCGAAGACCGTCCCCCGGCGCGTCAGGACGCTCCTCGACGAGGGCTACGACGAGGCCGTCCGCCGCGCGCACGTGGAGACGCCACGTGCAGTGTACGACATCGACACCCGTGCGACGCTCTCGGAGTGAGGTCCCTGACCCCCCACGACGGGTGGGAGCGCGCCACACCCAACCGGGGAGAGGAAAGGCCTTTGACGACAGGAGGTGACTCTCTGGTATGACCGAGGTTGAGGAGACCTACTACACCGACGAACGGTGGCAGAACTGGCTATCGAGGGTCGACGAGGAGGATCTAGACCCCGAGAGCGAGGAATCCGCACGGCTCCTATTCAACATGCAGGACGACGCGGCCATCGCCGTCGCGAAGGTTCTCTCCGCGTACAAAGAAGAGACCATCGACCAAGAGACGGCGCTCGAGGAACTCCGCGACATCGGGGAAATCGTCCTCTCAGAAGTCGAGTTCGAGAGCGAGGAGAAACTCATGCTCGTCGACGGCGTCCAGATGAGTCTTCGGTGCGTCTTCGCCGCGGGCGAGGAGTACGTCGCCGGCGGTCCCGCCGCCGAGGGCACCATCCCCGAACACGTCGAGGCGGCCGTCGCTGCCGAGGACGAGGAGGACCTCGACACCGCCTTCGCCCACGTCGTGCAGGCGGGCACGCTCGTCATCGAGGACGACGGCGAACTCGACGTGACCGTGCTGGAGGACATCGAGTACGGCCTCGTCTCCGACTGGGTCTCCGGCCTGGACTCGCTGCAGTCGGCGCTCGAAGACCCCGAAGTCATCGAAGAAGACGAGGACGAGTAAGCGGCCCGGGCCTGCCCTCACCGTGGCGCGATGAAGTACGTCGCTGACGCGTCACCCGTGCCGTCTCCATCGATGTCGATGAAAACGTTGAGGACGTAGAAGTCGCCTCGCTGTGGCGTGAACTCCGACCCGCCGGCGTTCGTGTTCTCGTAGAACTCCATCTCGAACGTTCTCGTCTGCGAGGGGCTGAAGACGTAACTGGTATTCTCGAAGTCACCGCCAGTGTTGAGCGACACGGTCGACCCTGACCCGACCAGACCGAGGGTCGCACTATCCGGACTGGGGTCCCTGCTCCCACTCTGGGCGTCGACACTGTAGAAGCTGAGTTTGGCCCGCGTGATATTCTTTTCTCTCGAAGAGTCGAAGTTCTTGAACGAGAGCCAAACTGCATCAATCTTGTTATCGTTCTGCGTGGGGTTCCCGTTGGAGTCAACCAGAGTCGCCGACTGCAACACCAGGTCGTTCCCTCCGGCGGGGTTGATTCCGCCGCCGTCGCCGCCGTCGTCGCCACCGGCCCCCTGCCGGATGACCGCGATAGTCGTCGAGTTGTACGGTGCGACCCCTTCGTCGACGATTTCGGCCGTGACGTTCGCGGTGTCGGTCCCGTCGGAGATGTTGAACGCGACGGTCGCCGTGCCGTCGGCGTCGGTCGTCACGGTCGATGACCCGTCGATGTCACCTCCGTTGGCCGTGAAATCCACGTCGACCCCGCCGAGAGGGTTGTTGTACCGGTCGCGGACCTCGACGGTGACGTCCCGCGACCCGCTGGTCGCGACCTCGGTCCCGTTGCTCGTCAGCGGCACGAGGTACTGCGGGTCGGTGTCCGTGTCGACGCCCGAGTCGGCCTTGTCGTGGACGACGACCCGCGCGAGGCGGAGCGTGTACGTCCGGGACCCGTCGAGTGTGACGTCGACGCGCGACCCGTTCACCTCGCGCGAGACGACGTTGGGATTCCGGTCGAGCGTCGTCGCGGCGGCCGAGTCGTTCCACGCCTGAGCGGCCGCTTCCGTGTCGTTTCCGGGGACCGGAAGCGTGACCGTGAAGTCCGCACCGCGGTCGCCGGTCACTGTCACGGAGCGCGTGGCCACGCTCGCCGGTGAGGCCGCGACCGACGAGGTCAACGACCCCGTCCGGAGGTCACCGTCGACGGTGACGAGGGTGATGGTGTTCCCGACGATGGCACGACGTTCGGTGAGTGCGAGCGGTCCGTTTCCAGTGAGTCGGTACGCACCGTCGCCCGAGAGTTCGACCGACGGGACGGTTATCTCGTTGTACGCGGGCGTGAAGACGAGGCTGCGAGTGCTGTAGTTCTGCGCGCCCCGTTCGGACGTGTTCCAGACGCCCTGGACGTTCCGTGGTTCACCCGAAACGGCCACGACACCGGAGATGGTGACGTTCTCGGCGGGGGTGGTCCCGACCGAACCGACGGGCGGCCCGGGGTTGATGAGCACTGCACGCGGGGGGTATCTGACACCGGTCTTGAGCGACTCCGCCTGCTGTCCGCCCTGTGTGCCAGCGGTGAGGATGTCGTTGCGGAACGTGACGAGGTCCTCCGTCGTCTCGGCGTAGCCGTTGAACTCGACACGGCCGTTCTCCTGTGGGACGACGACGGTCTGAAAGATGGACAGACCGATGATGAGAATCCCGAACAGCAGGATTGCACCGATCTGTAGCGACTGAGCGCGGTCGTCCTCCCGAAGCATCACTCTATCAAGAGTAACGGTGTTTATAGATGTAGCGCCGCCGCTATCACCGATAAGAAGTGGACGGTGAACACAGGAAGTGCGAGGCGTTCAGCCGAAGTCCGAAGAATTGACGAGTGAACGACGGGTCGTCGGATTCAGAGTCGGCCGACACCAGGAACGCATATCAGTACTGATATCGGAATCACGACTCATAAGTATCGTGTCTACCTACTGTTTGCAATGGAGGATTCTCACGGGACACGTGGTCAGGTGACGGGCATCACCGTCGTGCTCATGACGGCGGTGTTGGTAGTGGTCATCGGCACCGCTGGAACGTTCTATCTCGGCTCGCTCTCGGCAGCGGCGTCGGAGCCAGTCGCCGCCGTCGACCTCGTCGCAGTCGACGAGGGTGGCACTACCACTCTGACCGTGACCCACACTGCGGGGGAGGCGCTTTCGACTGGGAGCCTGACGTTGCCAGCACGCGGCGCGACGTACGCGCTTCCGACCCCGTTCGAGGAAGGGGCGACGTGGCGTACGTCGATTCCGGGCGTTCGGGCTGGCGAGAGACTTCAGGTCGTCGTCGTCGACAACCAGACCGGCACCGTCGTCTCGGACGTCCGCCTCACGGTCCGCGGCGAGACGCAGACGCCGACGCCGGCACCCGTGTACGGGGCAGTGACGCCAACTCCCGAACCGACGTCGACCCCCGAGCCAACGCCGACGTCGACGCCAACTCCCGAACCGACGCCGACCCCCGAGCCAACGCCGACGCCAACCCCCGAGCCAACACCGACTCCCGAACCGACGCCGACGTCGGACGACCCGCCGTCGATTCCGTCGTTCACCGTCGACTCGCCCGGCAAGGCGGGGAAAGTCGTGGTCGACTGGACGGTCACCGACGACGAGGAACTCTCGTCGGTCGTCGTCACGGTGAGGCGGGGCGGGACTGACGTGGCACGGGAGTCGCGTTCGGTGTCCGGCACGTCGGCGAACGACGTGACCCAGTTCAAGCACCTCGACACGGGGACGTACGACGTCGAACTCGTCGTCGTCAACGCCGCGGGCGGAGAGACGTCGAACGTCGTGACAGTCAGTGTCGAATCGAGAGGGAAGTCGAAGGGGCGGTCGAACGGCAACGGTCGGGTCGTCTGACCGTCGAGGACAATTCGACGTTCGACGAAAGACTCATCGACAAACCCATATGCCCCTCCGCAGTAACACGCAGTCATGACAAGCGTGGGGATCGACGCCATCGAAATCTGGACCGGCAAACTCCGACTCGACCTGCCGAACACGTTCGCCCCGGTGAAGGGCGACGACCCAGAGAAGTACACGAAGGGGCTGGGCCTGCAGAACTCCTCGATGCCCGACGTCTACGAGGACATCGTGACCATGGGCGCGAACGCCGCGAAACGGCTGATGGAGCGGAAGGGCCTGGTTCCGCAGGACATCGGCCGCATCGACGTCGCCACCGAGTCGGCGTTCGACAACTCGAAGCCGGTTTCGACGTACATCGCGGGCTGTCTCGAGCAGGTGTTCGAGGGCGACTTCCACCACGCGAACAAGGGCGAGCGGAAGTTCGCCTGTGTGGCTGGCACCCAGAGCATCGACGACGCGTACAACTGGATCAAGGCCGGGCGCAACCGCGGCCGTGCGGCGCTGGTCGTCGCCACCGACACCGCGCTGTACGCCCGCGGCGACCCCGGCGAAGCGACGCAGGGCGCCGGTGCCGTGGCGATGCTCATCTCGGAGGACCCGGGCCTGGTCGAACTCTCCACCGAGCAGGGTTACGGCTCCGCCGACGAGACGGACTTCCTGAAGCCGAACCAGCAGTTCCCGTCCGTCGACGGGAAGCGTTCGATGAAAGTGTACCTCGCACGCATGCGCGAGGCGCTCGAAGACTACGAGGCCGTCGCGGGGCGCACCCACCCCGAGGAGTTCGCGTACATCCCCTTCCACACGCCGTTCCCGGGGATGGTCCGGAAGGCCGCACTCCTCGGGTACCGGCACATGACGCGCGACACCGAAATCGAAGACGAACTCGCCGGTGAACTCGGCCGGCAGCCTCGCGAGGAGGACTTCGACTCGTGGGACGATTACGAGGAGGCCATCCGCGGCTACATGGACGGCCTCAAAGGGACCGACCAGTACCGCGACTGGTACGCCCGCACCATCGAGCCGACGCTCACGCTCTCCGGCCAACTCGGCAACTGGTACACCGGGTCGGTCCACCTGGCGCGGACTTCGGCGCTGAAGACGGCGGCCGAGACCGGCCGCGGCCTGTCGGGTGAGAAGCTCCTCGTCGGCTCGTACGGCTCCGGCGCGCAGGCGGAAATCCACGCCGAGACGGTCCAGGAGGGCTGGAAGGAGGAAATCGAGGCACTCACCATCGACGAGCAGATGGCCCGCCGATACGACCTCTCGTTCGAGGAGTACGAACAGGTCCACGACGTCCACAACCACGACAAGGAAATCGAGGTCGAGGAGTTCACCCAGCCCGTCGGGGAGTTCGTCTTCGCCGGGTGGGGGCGGATGAACGAACGGAAGTACGAGTACGTCGAGTAGTCGGCTCGCCCCGCGGTACGTGGACGCACGCGACGGCAGCCCCCCGCCGTTCAAGTAGGCTTTTTGTACCATTCATATTCTCGTTATCAGGGGAGAGAATTTGGGGGTTGGCTTTTTGCCCCGCCAGCGGGGAGTGGCGGTCAGTGCAGTATCCGGTCCGACGCCTGGCGTTAGCCGTCCCGGGACTCACGAGTGAGAACCGGCACGCCGTCATGGAGCCGGTGTGGTGGCCCGAGGCGATGCCCGCACCCGAGGTGACGGCGGCGGTCATCGTCGGAATGCTCGTCCTGGCGGCCGTCGTCGCCGTCGTCATCGTTCGGGTCGTCGTCCCCAGCGGGGTCCGGGTCGTCCGCGTGGTCCGACGCACCTGGGAGCGCGTCAGTCCCAAGACGACGTTCGGGAAGGTGTTCTCGATATTCACGCTGCTGTTCCTCGTCGCGGCCGCGCCGACGCTCGTGACGCTGGTCGACGCCAAGGGCGCGATCGGCCACGTCGCTGCCGGGACCGACACCATCGCCGAGATGGAGGGCGACACCATCGAGTTCGTGGACTCGACGGGCGTCCCCCGGCCGTCCCCCGACCGGGACGGCGACCGTCTCCTCGACGGGTGGGAGCGAGCCGGCCAGACACCCGACGGCGTCCCCCTCCCGGGGGCGGACCCCGACCGGAAGGACCTCTACCTGCAGGTGCTGTACGGGGACGGCGTCCAGCCGCTCTCGGAGTCCGAGCGAGCGCAACTGCGCGACATCTGGGCGCGGATGCCGGTGTCGAACCCCGACGGGTCGACGGGCATCGCCCTCCACGTCGTCGACGAGCGCCGACTCGACCAGGAGGTTCGAGCGTACGAGCCGAGCAAGGAACTGATCCGGAACCGGTACGACAGCGAGCACCTGTCGGGGGCGGAGTGCGTCTACTACCAGACGACGTTCGCCGACATCACCCACCCGAGACTCGGCGGACGCGGCGCCCTCGGCGGGTACGTCTCCATCGTCGACGGGACCGACACGACCGTCCGCGAGGGCCGGTCGGACCGCGTCGCGTTCCTCACCCACGAACTCCTCCACAACACCGCCGGCCACGTCGAGGGACGGACGCACACCCGGTCGGGGTGGCTGTCGGCACGCTACGACGGAACGGAGGCGGACGCGCGCCTCTCGCAGTCGACGGCCGACGATCTCTCGGACGGCTTCGAGGTCGGTGGGTACGAGGAACGCCGCGTCTGTGGGGCCTGAGCCGTCGTCCCGCGGCCGTCGCGCGTCTTCAGGTCGCGAAGTCCTGCGCGGGTTTTAGTCCACTTCGGCCCCGACGTGTTGGTAGACGATGTCCGTGCCAGATGGTTCGGACGCGTCGACCGACGAAGGCGCATCGACTGTCCAGGCTCCCGCTGACGCCGCGCCCGAGGAGTCAGAGCCAGAGACCACATCCGAGACCGACGAGAGCACTGTACTCCACGGGGACGACCACGACGACTCGTCGGACTCGGTGACGGAGAGGGTCACCGACTGGGCTCGCCACTGGCAGGCGTGGAGCGTCGCCCTGTTCTCCCTCCTCGTCGTCGGGTGGGCGGCGTTCCTCCAGCCGGAGGCGTCCCCGAAGGGGTACATCCCTATCTTCGCCGGATTCGCGGTGCTCGCCGTCGGCTACGTCTACATGGACGAGGAGAGCCAGATTCGACTCGCGTCTAGCTGACGACGGGCCTCGCGCCGAGTTCGCAGGGCCTCCCGCGGACTCCGGGGATGACTGGGGGTGTGTCGGGCGATACCTCCCCCGTTCTCTTCGCCCCCCACACCCCGCGACGCCGGCACACCCCCCATCTCACCCGTCCGGGAGGTCCGCGTCGCCGACGGGGTCTCGCCGCAGCGTGATGTCGAGGGTGAACCCACCCTCCTCGACGCTGATATGTGCCTCTTCGAGACGACACTCGTAGCTCTGGTAGTGGTTCCCCTCCTCGTCGTACTCGGTGTGGACGCCCACGAGGTCGTACTCCTCGAGGGAGTCGAGCCGTCGGTAGACCGTCGGCTGAGACGCCGAACTGCGCTCGGCGAGTTCGTCCGCCGAGAGGCGATCGACACTCGTCAGTGCCAGGAGCTCGCGGACGAGTTCGTTCCCGAGCAGGTCGAACACCGTCTCGGCTTCCCAGGCTCTGCTCACACTCGATAGTGACGACGTGCCCACATAAGCGTCGGGCCAGCAGAGGCCAGGCGGGTCGCAGTCACCTCCGCCGTTGCGGACGCGAGCGCACCGAGAGGACCGTCTTCACGAACTGAAGCGCCGCATCAGGTCTTCGACTCAGCCGAGCACCCGCAGGTCTGACAGCATCTCGTCGATGTCCCGGGTGGAGACGGCCAGCGAGAAGCCGTCGATGGTCGCGAGGGTGGCGGCGTGCTCCCACAGGTCGTCCTCGTGCAGGCCGTGCAGCACCACCGCGTTGGGAGTCGGGTTCACCACGCGGAGCGCGACCAGCGGGGACTCACCGCGGGTGACGTTCGTGAACACGAGCACCCGGTTGGTCGACTCGCCGTACAGTCGGTAGAACTCCTCCGACGAGAGCCGGGTGATGGCTTCGATGCTGTCGATGACGGTGTGGCCGCTCACCCGGTCGGTGTCGCCCCGGACGAGTTCGGTTGCCCCGAGCGCCTCGTACACCCGGGCGAGCCGGATGGCGGTGGGGTACTCGCGGAGGTCCTGGACGATGTCGCTCTCGAAGCCGGCACCGACGACCCGGGCGTACTGTCTGATGCGAGAGCCACCGCGAGCCTCGTCGATGTCGAGGAGCGCGTTCACCATCCGGCTGACGACGCCGATGCCGGGACTCTCGCGCCGCCCCGACTCGTAGTCCGAGACGACAGACGAGGAGACGTCGAGGTGGTTCGCCAGCGCCGTCTGTGAGACGTCGAAGTCGGTCCGCCACTTCCGGAGGGTGGCGCCGGGGTCGTCGCTGAGTGTTATCTCGCCGGCGATTCGGCGCGCGAGGTCCGCGCGCGGGCCGTCGGTCACGGCCGTGAACCTCCGGTCGGGTCGGAAGCGACTGTAGTCATACTCGACCGTCCGCCGAGCGCGACCAAAACCGTACCGAAACCGACCTTCGACGAACGTCGAGTCGTGCGATGGGCCAAGGCTCAAGCCCTCGCCTGGCCGACTACCCCTATGCCCTCGACACTCGTGCACGTGGCGCTCGGCGGACTCGTCGGCGCTGCGTTGCTCACCAGCGAGTTCGATGCGCGAGCGATCGCGCTCGTCGTCGCGGCGACGGCAGTCCCCGACCTCGACGCGTTCGCCGGACTCGTCCTCCCCGGCGCACACCGCTCGCTCCTCCACAGCCTCCTGTTCCCCGCGCTCGTCTGTGCGCTCCTCCTCGTCGACACGCTTCGAGAAGAGTCGCTGCTCCGAACCAGGTTCGGGACGCGCGGCGTCCGCCTCGCGTGGGTGTCGCTCGCGGCGATGCTGTTCGGGGGCATCCTCCCCGACCTCTTCACCAACGGCGTCAACGCCTTCTACCCCGCTGTCGACGCCTTCTACACCGTCGACGGGAAGCTACTCCTCTCCGACCAGCGCGGCCTCGTCCAGACGTTCGTCGAACTCCAGCCCGAACGGACCGAGCCCCGGCCGACGACACAGAACCTCCACTACAGCACGCCGGTCGACCCGAAACCGGGCAAGGAACCCGAGGACGTCGAGCGGGTCGCACCGGTGTTCCAGGCCGGCTGGGAGTTGATGCTCGTCGTCGTGAGCAGCGTGGTGGTCTCGGTCCGCCTGTGGGACGCGAGGCGGCGCTGAACCGCCGACACGACCGTGTTCTGCCCGGTGGGTGGTCGGCATCCTCGGAGCAGCACCGCCCGACACCCGGTGCATAAACTGAATACGGCGATAGAAAATCGGCCCCGGACACGCGAGAGGTCGGTATCGCCGCCGGGGCCAGGACCGGGTCCCGAAGACGTACACCGCCTCGGGAGGGCCTCCGACACGTGACTGTCCCGAACCCGGCACAGCAGGCGCGACGCGTGGGTTACCGCGGACTCGCGCTCCTCCTGGGCGGCGTGACACTGGCGACGTTCGGCACTGTCCGAGACGGCCGGGTCGCCGCTCGGAGCGGTCCCGGCGCACGTGATGGCGGCGGTGGTCCTCGCCGTCGGGGTGGGTGCGCTCCGCGCGGCGGTCCACGGCCACGGCGTCGAGACGGCGGTGCTGCTCGCGCTCGGGCCGGTCGGTGGCTTCGCGGCGTATCTCGTCGGCTACCACCTCGTTCGGCCCCCGAGCACTGACTCGCCGACGTGGCTCGTGTTCGTCGGCTTCGCCGGCGGAGTCGTCACGACAGGGGTCGCGGCGTACGTCGTCGGCCGGTTCGTCGAACGGTTCCGGTGACGAGTGGTGTCCGGCGGTGGCGTCGCGGGCTTCCGCCTCAGTCCGAACTCGTCCCCTCACCGGCGTCGATACTGCCGACCTCTGGCGCGGACTCCACGCCGGCGGCGGCCGTGAGTTTGCCGACAACAACCATGGTGACGTAGATGCCCACCGCGATGAGGACGATGACGCCGCCCGCAGTCGCCTCTGCGTAGTAGGAGACGCCGATGCCGAGCAGGACGGCCAGTTCCGCGAGCACGACGCTCACGAGGAGCGACTCCGAGAAACTCCGCGACACCTGCGCCGCGCCCGCGACGGGGACGACGAGCATGGCGGCGACGAGGATGACGCCCATAATCTGCATCGCGCCGACCACCACCAGCGCCGTCAACATCACCATGATACGGTTGTACCACTGCACCGAGATGCCCGCCACCGCCGCCGCCGTCTCGTCGAACGTGACGTACAGCAACTGGTTCCGCGTGAGTCCGACGGTGGCGACGATGACGGCGAACAGCACCAGCAGTATGGCCGCGTTCTCCGCCGACACTGTCGAGAGGTTCCCGAACAGGTACTGGTTGATGCCGACGGCCAGTCCGCCGGCGTTGATGCTGATGAGGACCGTCCCGAGGGCGAACCCCGTCGAGAGGACGATGGCCATCGAGACGTCGTTGTACGCGTCGGTCACCTCCGAGATGACCTCGATGAGCAAGGCGGCGAGCATCGCGACGACGACGGCCGATAGGTACGGCGAGACACCGAGTTCGAGCACTCCGTTGAGGAAGAGCCCGACGGCGACTCCCGCGAATGCGGTGTGTGCCAGCGCGTCACCGATGAGCGCGAGCTGTCGGTGGACCAGGAACGTCCCGATGAGCGGCGCCATCACGCCGATGCAGAGGCCGACGAGGATGGCCCGGTGCATGAACCCGTACTGGAGCAACTCCAACCCGGTCGCGCCCGCGACGAAGAAGAGCAGGTCCGACCAGAGACCCAGGAGCCAGTACAGCGGCGCGAGAACTGTGTCGAGCGCGCCGTCGCCCGACTGGAGCAGGAACGGCGGTGAACGGGTCATCGACTCGCCCCCGCGAACGCCGCGGCAGTCCCGAACGCCCGGGCCAGGGCGTCGCTCTCGACGAACTCGTCGGTGGGGCCGTCGAAGTACACCTCCCGGTTGAGACAGACGACCCGCTCGGCGTGTTCGGTCACCGCGCCGAGGTCGTGTTCGATGAGCAGGACCGTGATGCCCTCGTCGTTGAGCGACTCGAGCAGCGCGTAGAACGCCTCGACCGATTCGGCGTCGACCCCCACGGTCGGTTCGTCGAGGACGAGCAGGTCGGCCTCGCCGGCGAGCGCCCGCGCGATGAACGCGCGCTGGCGCTGGCCGCCCGAGAGCTGGGTCACCCGTCGGTCAGCGAAGGCGGCCATGCCGACCGTCTCGAGGGCGTCGTCGACGATAGCGTGGTCCTCCGGCGAGAGGCGGCCGAAGCCGACGTGGGGGAACCGACCCATCTTCACCACCTCGCGGACGGTGATGGGCATCTCCTTCGCGGCGCTGGCGTGCTGGGCGACGTAGCCGATGCGAGCGCCGTCGTCGAACCGGTGGGCGGGGTGACCGAACAGTCGCGCGGTCCCCTCGTCGGGGGTCAGGAGGCCGAGCATGAGCTTCATCAGCGTCGACTTGCCCGACCCGTTCGGCCCGACGACGGCCACGTACTCGCCGGGGTCGACGCGAAGCGAGATGTCCTGGACGACGGGGGAGGCCGTGTAGCCGAACGCGACGTCGGTGAGTTCGACGACAGGAGCGGCGTCGCTCCCGGTCACTCGAAGTTCCTCCACTCGGCAGCCCAGCCGTCGTAGCCGACTGCCTCGGGCTCGCGGTTCCCGAGGACGACCTCGAAGGTCGGCATATTGATGTTGTACGCGATCTCCTCGTACCCCCACTCCTGTTCGACCCAGTCCTCGCGGACGCCGGCGTAGGGCGTCACCGGGAAGTACGCCTCCACGGCCGTCTCGGCGACGAGTTGCTGTGCGGGCTTCCGCGTCTCGAACACGCCCGCGCCGATGTAACGGATGTCGTTCTCGTCGATGACGCGCTTGGCCTCCGTGATGTCCGAGGGTTTGACGTCGCCGCTGGCCGCGAGGTTCACCACGAGCGGGCGCATCTCGACGCCGTAGCGGACGCCGATGTACTGGAAGGCGTTGTGTGCGGCGAGCTGGACGACCTTCCGTTCGGCTCGGTCGAAGATGTCCTGGTAGTCGCTGTCGATACGGTCGAGGACCTCCGTCTTGTACGCCGTGGCGTTCTCGCGGAACGTGTCCTCGTACTCGGGGGCGAGTTCCACGAACCCCGCGGTGATGTTGTCGACTGCCTGTTTCGCCCGCTGGGGGTCGAGCCAGAAGTGCGGGTCCCTCCCGCGCCCCGCACCGACGCCCTCTTCTTCGGGGTCGAGGCTGGCCGCGAGGTCGACCAGTTCCACGCCCTCGCGGACGTTGATGAGCTGCGTGTCGACGTCGTCGTCCTTCAGCGTCTGGATGGCGCGGTCGGCCCACGGCTGGAAGTTCTCGCCGACGTGGACGAACGCGTCCGCCTCGATGATGTCCCGCGTGACGCTCGCGTTCGGCTCCCAGCCGTGGCCGTGGAGCCCCGTCGGCACGAGGTTCTTCACCGTGAGGGGGGTTCCGTCGGCGACCGTCCGGGCGAAGTCGTAGAAGCTAAAGAACGACGCGACGACGACGGGGCCGTCGTCGGAACTGTCGTCACCGCCGCTGGCACCGGCACCGGTCGTCGCGCTCCCGCCCAGACAGCCGGCCAGCCCCATCGAGACGAGGCTGCCACCCGCTGCGAGCGTAGCCCTGCGTGACCAGCGCCGACCGCCGCTCGAATCCTGTGGGAACTTCATGGGCGACTTAGACGATTCATACTCATATAGTTTTGCTACTCGTAATATTAGTTTAGAGTAGTCTAATTCTCTTGGACAGGATGAGAGCGTTGACGTTCTCCTCGGAGTAACCACGGGGTATGACCGACATCACCGTCCGTCCCTACGACGCGTCGGACGCCGAGGACCTCTGGTCGCTGAAACGCGGATTCGAACTCGGCATCGGGCAGGAGACCGGCGGCGACGACAAGGCGCAGACGTACGCGGGGAAGCTCACCGACTCGTACCGCGAGCGGTGGCTCGCGTGGGTCGAGCAGTGCGTCGACGAGGACCCCGACTGCGTCCAGCTGGCGGTCCACGAGGCGGGACCCGTCGGCTACGTCTTCGTCCTCCCCGAGTCGCTGGCGTTCGTCTGGGACGCCGCCGTCCTGAACGAACTGTACCTCGAACCGCCCGCGCGCGGGACGGGCGTCGCCGACGACCTGATGGAAGCGGCGCTCGCGTGCGCCAGCGCGCAGGACCTCCCGCTGGACCGCCTGGTGCTCGACGTCGACCGCGAGAACGACCGCGCGCGGGCGTTCTACGACCGGTGGGAGTTCGAACACTGGGGCGAGATGGTCGCGCGCGAGCTCTGAGACGGCGTGGCGACGGTTCGCGGTCGCCCGTTCGGGCCGACCGCGGGACACGTGTCCCGTGGTCGACAGTCCGACGGCGAGTGGACAGCTTCAAGCGACCACACCCCCCAGGGTCGGACGATGCTGCTGCGAGACGCCCGACTCCTGTCGAGCGGCGAGGACCGCGTCGGCGACCTCCGGGTCGTCGACGGTCGCATCGACGCAGTGGGCGACCTCTCCCCCCGGTCCGACGAGCGCTGTCTCTCTCTCGACGGACGGACGCTCACGCCCGGCCTGGTCGACGCGCACGTCCACTTCTCGCTGTCGGCCGAGACGAGCATCGAGTCCGTCGTCGGCATGTCCGAGGCGGAACTGGCGCTGGTCGAGGCGCGCAACGCACGGAAGACGCTCGAGGCGGGCGTCACCGGGGTTCGCGCGATGGGCGCGGCCGGCGTCGACCTCCACCTCAAGCGGGCGATAGAGCGCGGCGACGTTCCCGGCCCACGGATGGTGGCGAACAGCCGCTCGATCACGATTACGGGCGGGCACGGCCACCACCTGGGCCGGGAGATAGACGGGCCGGTCGACGCGCGACAGGCGGTCCGTGAACAGGTGAAACGTGGTGCCGACTTCATCAAGTTCATGACCACTGGCGGAGTGACGACGCCCGGCACCGACCCCGACACCGTCGCGCTGACCGACGACGAACTCGACGCCCTCGTCGACGAGACACACCGGCACGGCCTCCACGCGGCGACCCACGTCCACGGCGCGGCGGGGGCGAAAGCGGCCGCGCTGGCGGGCGTCGACACCATCGAACACGGCACGTTCCTCGACGAGGAGGCCATCGAACTCATGGTGTCGGAGGACGTCACGCTGGTGCCGACACTCTCGGCGCCGTACTACATCGTCCGCAACATCGAGTGGGCAACGCCCGACAGCGCACGGAAGACCGAGTACATCTACGAACGCCACATCGACTCCTTCGCGCGGGCCGTCGACGCCGGTGTCACGGTCGCCGGCGGAACCGACGCCGGCACCCCGTTCAACGACCACGGCGCGAACGCGTCGGAGGTGACGTTCATGGTCGAACACGGCCTGTCGCCGCGAGGGGCGCTCACGGCCATGACAGAGACGGCGGCCCGGACGATCGGGCTCGACGACTGCGGGACGCTCCGGGAGGGCGCACACGCGGACCTCGTCGTGCTGAACGGCGACCCGCTCGAGGACTCGACGCGGCTGAACGACCCCGAGGCCGTTCTCCGCGGCGGGGAACTCGTCGCCGGCTACCTCCCCACCGAGGACTGACCTGGACGGCCAGTCGTCACACGGCCTACCGAGCGGACGCTCGACGAACGCGTCACGTCACCGAGCGACTCAGCCTGAACCCGAGGTAGCCGGTCAGCACGAGGACCACAGCGCCGGGTATCGTGGCCGCGAGGGTCCCGTACCCCGCGAAGCCGGCGAGGAAGAGGAACCCGGCGACGGCACCCAGGACGAACAGGGCGTCCTGTGCCTGCTGGCTGTGGAGGGCATCCCGGAGCGGGCGTGACATAGCACGACCGACAGGCGCCTCGCTCGTAAGGCTGTCGTCCGCCCCCCCAGCGGCGACAGGCGGCCGGACCGGCGGCTCGATCGGTTACTCGCGGTCGAAGCGGTCGAGCTTCATCACCTTCTCCCACGCGTCCACGAAGTCGCGCACGAACTTCTCCTCGCCGTCGTCGCTGGCGTACACTTCCGCGACGGCGCGGAGCCGGGCGTTCGAGCCGAAGACGAGGTCGAAACGAGTACCTGTCCACTCGACGTCACCCGTCTCGCGGTTCCGGCCCTCGAACACGTCGTCGGTGTCCGAGACCGACTCCCACTCGACGTCGCTGTCGAGGAGGTTCACGAAGAAGTCGTTCGTCAGCGTCCCCGGCTGGTCGGTGAAGACGCCGAGGTCGGAGTCCTGGTAGGTCGCGCCCAGCGTCCGCATACCGCCGACCAGCACCGTCATCTCGGCCGGCGTCAGGTTCAGCAGGTCGGCCTCGTCCACGAGCAGTTCCTCGGCCCGACGATCGGCCTCGTCGCTGAGGTAGTTGCGGAACCCGTCGGCCTCCGGTCGGAGCACCTCGAAGGAGTCGACGTCGGTCTGCTCCTGCGTGGCGTCCACGCGTCCGGGTTCGAAGGAGACGCTGACGTCGTAGCCGGCGTCGGCTGCCGCCCGTTCGACGGCCGCGTGGCCGCCCAGGACGACGAGGTCCGCGAGCGAGACGCGCGTGTCGTCGGACCGGGAGTCGTTGAACGCCGTCTGGACGTCCTCCAGCGTCTCCAGGACGCTCGCCAGCTCCGCGGGCTCGTTGACCTCCCAGCTTTTCTGGGGTTCGAGGCGGATGCGAGCCCCGTTCGGGCCGCCGCGCTTGTCGCTGTCGCGGTACGTCGACGCGGCCGCCCAGGCGGTCTTGACGAGCTGCGTGACCGAGAGGTCCGAGTCGAGAATTTCCGCTTTGAGCTCGGCGGCCTCCTCATCGCCGACGACGTCGTAGTCGGCGTCCGGGAGCGGGTCCTGCCAGAGCAGTGTCTCCTCGGGGACTTCCGGGCCGAGGAACCGCGACGGCGGGCCCATGTCCCGGTGGATGAGCTTGTACCACGCCCTCGCGAAGGCGTCCTGGAACGCCCCGGGGTCCTCCTGGAACGTCTCGAGGACTGCCCGGTAGTCGGGGTCGTGCTTCAGGGCGACGTCGGTCGTGAGCATCATCGGGTCGACCGACTCGTCGGGCGCGTGGGCGTCCGGGACGGTGCTCTCCAGTTCCTCGTCGACTGGCCGCCACTGCCACGCGCCGCCGGGACCCTTGTGCGGCTCCCACTCGTGGTCGAGGAGGTTGTCGACGTATCCCATGTCCCACTGAATCGGCGTGGCGTTCCACGGCCCCTCGATACCGCTGGTGATGGTGTCGGGGCCCTTGCCCTCGCCGAACTCGTTCTCCCAGCCAAGACCCTGTTCCTCCATGGGTGCTGCGGCGGGTTCGGCGCCGAGGTTCTCGCCGGAGTCGGCGCCGTGGACCTTCCCGAAGGTGTGGCCGCCGGCGATGAGTGCGACGGTCTCCTCGTCGTTCATCGCCATCCGGCTGAACGACTCCCGGATGTTCTTCGCCGACCCTTCGAGGTCCGGCTCGCCGTCCGGACCCTCCGGGTTCACGTAGATGAGTCCCATCACGGTGTTTCCGAGCTGTCCCGTGAGGTTCCCGTCCTCGTCGAATCGCTCCGAAGAGGTCGTCTCCCACTCGTCCTCGGGGCCCCAGTCGACGGCCTCGTCCGGCTCGAAGTCGTCCTCGCGGCCGCCGGCGAAACCGAACGTCTCGAACCCCATCGACTCCAGGGCGACGTTCCCGGTCAGGACCAGCAGGTCCGCCCACGAGAGACTCCGGCCGTACTTCCGTTTGACCGGCCAGAGCAGTCGACGAGCCTTGTCGAGGTTCACGTTGTCCGGCCAACTGTCGAGGGGCGGGAGGCGCTGCCGACCGCCGGACGCGCCGCCGCGGCCGTCGGCGGTACGGTACGTCCCGGCGCTGTGCCACGCCATCCGGATGAAGAGCGGCCCGTAGTGGCCGTAGTCCGCTGGCCACCACTCCTTCGAGTCCGTCATCACCTCTTCGATGTCCGCCTTCACCGCGTCGAGGTCGAGCGACTCGAAGGCCTCCGCGTAGTCGAACGACTCGTCCATCGGCCCGACGTCGCGGGCGTTCTGGTCGAGGGGAGTCAGGTTCAGCTGATTCGGCCACCAGTCCTGGTTGGACCTAGTCATCGGCTGGGGGTCCTCGCGTTCGCGTGTTAAGTTTGTCCATATCGGAAAGAAAATTTCACTCCGGAAAAACTTTCTAGCGCGTCTGTTAGCTGCTGTCGTTACAGTGACCGAATCGCTACGCTGGGCAGCTTCGTCGAACGGATACGGACCGGCGCGTCCGACGGCCGAACCCGGTCAGGCGCTCTTCGCTTCTTTCCGCCCGGACAGTTCGTCGACGACCAGTCTGAAGAACCGGAACGTCAGTTCGCGGGGGTGACGGTCGAACACGTCGACGAGCGGGATGTGGACCCGCCGCATCGCCTGTACCACCTCGGACTCGATGGCCGCCTCCGTCACCTCGTCCAGGTGGCCGGTGACGACGACGCTCCGCCACCCCTCGTCGGTCTGACCGTGGACGACCAGCGAGAGCGGCCGGTCCGCGGCGACGACGTCCTCCTTCTCGCTCTCCGTGTCGAACGCGAGTCGGAGGTAGAAGCCGCCCGAGTCGGGATCGTAGCCGTACGACACCGGGAGCGAGTGTGGCGGTTCGTCCGCTTCCCGTGCGAAGGAGATGACACCGGTCCCGCCGGTGCCGAGGAACGCGTCTCGTTCGTCGTCGTCCATCCGCACCGAGCGAGTGTCGTTCATGCGTGGGGGTAGGATGTCAGTGAGCAAAAACGATGCGCCGGACCCCACGCCGTGAGAAACAGTTCGGGTTCGGCGGCCGGACTACACCTGTTTCTGTCCCGTGAGTTCGTCGGGGACGAGCTGGAACAGCTCGAAGTCGAGTTCCCGTGCGGGACGGTCGAACACGGTGAAGAACGGGATGTCGATGCGGCGGATGGCCTCGACGAGGCTCGAGTCGAGCGCCGCCTCACCGGTTTCACGGAGCCGACCACGGGCGACGATGCTCCGCCACCCCTCGTTAGTCTCCGCGCTGACGACGAGCGAGACGGTGCGACTGGGTCCGAGGAACTCCCGCTTCTGGCTGTCCGGGTGGAACGCGAGGCGGAGGTAGAACGTTTCTTCGTCCCCGTCGTAACCGTACGACACCGGAATGGCGTACGATTCGTCGTCCCTCGCGAGGGCGAGTACCCCCGTCCCTTCCTCGCCGAGGAACGCGACGACCTCTCTTCGGTCCATTGGTTCCGCGTTGGACATACCCTCAGAAGGACACCAACTGTGATAAGTTCACGCTTCGCACAGGTCGCCCGCAGACTGGTCCGTGGTAGCGAATGACGTCGGAACGTGAAATATGACTATCACGTTGGAGCGCGTAGAGGAGACGATTCGGCCGCGGAGACGACGGAGCCGCGACCGGGTCGAGAGAGGGGAAGACGATGGCAACCAGTCCGGCCACCGACTACGAGGCGGCGCGGGAGGACATCGAGGAGACGCTCGGCATCGTCCCTGGATGGCTCGACGGCCTCCCGCCGGCCGACCTCGTCCACGAGTGGCCACTCAACAAGCGGTATCTCGTCGGTGAGTGGGAGATACCACCGAAGTATCGGGAACTGATCGGCCTCGCGGTCGCGGCGAGCGTCAAGTGCCAGTACTGCATGCACTTCCACCGCGAGGCAGCGAAGATGCACGGGGCGACGGACGAGGAACTCGCGGAACTGTCGATGCTGGCGAGCGTCACGCCGCGGTACAGCGCGATGCTGCACGCACAGAACTACGACGTCGAGCGGTTCAAGTCTGAGACGGCGGAAATCGCCGCTCACTTCGAGCAGGCCGCCGACGCGGACGACTGAGCCGACCACGGGGTCGGCCGTTTCGTATAGCGGTCTGTGGTGTATCGGACCGCTGGTCGGGACCACGCTGTGAGCGCGAGTCGCGACACCGTAGACGCCAGCCGAAGCGCGGGGCTCTCCGCAACCACTAAACGCGCCTCGTGCCTTCCACCGACAATGGTCGACTGGACGGAGCAGTCATCGTCTGCATGCCCATATCGTGGGTATCTGGGAAGGCACCGACCGCAAGAGTGAGGCGTCGTCGGTATGAGTAATTGACGAGAGAATGAGACGACGGAGCTGCCTCTCAGGAGCGACGGCCGCTCTCACTTTCGGACTGTCCGGGTGCACTGGGACCGGACTCGGGTAGCAGTGCCATTCGGGCCACCACGGCCCACCGAAGGGAGTCGAGGTGACCAGCCATGCGACTGGCGAGCGAACGGTTACGATAACGGCCTACGACGTCGAGAGCGAATCTTCGGGACCGGTCTTCTCCAAGCGCACGATGATAAACCCGGGTGAGGAGCAGACATATCAGGAGGTGGCGACCGAACCGGGACGGTATCGCGTCGTGGTCGAGACTGAATCGCTTCTCCGGCGAGTGGACGGAAACGACCGAGCAGTGTGGCATCTGGTTACTATTGGTGGACCTCTACGACGAGCGAATCGAAGCGAGACGACCGGGTTCGATGTGAGAGTGCGGCTGAACCGCACGAGGCAAATTAGTAGTATCGACGGAGTAGTCATCGGCTGACAACTCTTGGAGATGCGCATCGTTGGCTTCCATCACGTCGCCAATCTGACGACCCTGCTGTCGAACGAAGACGAGGCCGGGGTTTTCTACACGACGTTGTCCGGTGACTCTGCGCCGTGTTCGAGTAGTTCGCTATCGAACGTGACGAGCGTCGCTCCGACGGCATCTGCAGCGGTGAGGACGAGTGCGTCCATCGGATAGAGAAGCGTCTCCGACTGGAGCCGATTAGCAGCCATCACGTCCGAGGCGTCCGGGAACGTGACCGTCGTTCGGGACGTGATTCGATTCTCGATTTGCTCGATTCGCTCGCGTTCGAACAGCTTCTTCTTTGTCAGGACGCTCCGAAGCTCCATGAGGCTCAATACAGAGACGTACGATTCGGCGGTTCGGTTGAGCAGCTCGACGGCATCCTCAGAACGCTCGGTGTCGTGAGTAACTGCCGCAACGAGGATATTCGTATCGAGAAGTAGCTTCATAACCGCTCGCGGACGTCTCGGACCGCCTCGACAGAATCCACCTCGACGTCAGAGGCCACCTCCGCAAGGGCGTCCCCGAGTGGGACGGATTCGTCGTCATCGGGGTCCGAATCCAGAAAATCCCTGAAATCATCCGTTGTCAAGCTCATACGATACTGTTACGCCCACAATTGAAAAAGACTGCCGGTGACATAGTTGCGGCACACGCTGCCGCGTCAGCACCGTTATTACCGTCGGTCGATAACCCCTGTTCAGACTCAGATGGACGGCGATATCGGTATTCGAAAACCCTCACGCGAGGTATCTCAGACATGACTTCTACCGACTGGACGGAGCAGTCACCGTCTGCATGCCCACATCGTGGGCATCTACGAAGGCGGCGACCGCAAGTGTGAGGTGTCGCCGGCCTATGCAGCCGACGAGGAGAGAATGAGACGACGGGCCTGCCTCTCGGGGACGGCGACCGCGCTCACATTCGGACTGGCAGGTTGCACCGAGACCGGACTCGGGCAGCAGTGCCACTCGGGTCATCACGGTCCGCCGAAAGGGGTCGAGGTGACCAATCATGCGACTGGCAAGCGAACGATTTCGATAGCGGCCTACGATGTCGAGAGCGAATCCGCGGAACCGGTCTTCTCCCAGCGCACGATGATGCGCCCGGGTGAGGAACGAACGTACCGAGAGGTTGCGACCGAACCGGGACGGCATCGCGTCGTGGTCGAGATGGAATCGCTCTCCGGCGAGTGGACCGAAACGACCGAGCAGTGTGGCATATGGCTACTCCTCGTGGACCTCTACGACGACCGTATCGAAGCGAGACGGCCGGGTTCGATGTGAGAGAGGACGAGTGAGCGCTACAGGTACTCGATAGAGTAGTCGTCGTCGGACCGGTTTTGAATATGTGCATCGACGGCTTTCACCACGTCCCCTATCTGACGGCCTTTCTGTCGAACGAAGACGATGCCGGCGTGTTCGAGGCCCTCGCCTTCGACGAGCGAGAGGAAGTCGTCGTCGAACGTCAGGAGAACCCAGTCGTGCTCGACGGCGTACGTCAGTTGGTCCCGGTCGGGGTCGCCGAGCGTGCCTTCATCTCTGGCCGTATGAACAGTCCAGCCGCGGCGACGTAATCCATCCGCGACCGGAATCCAGATACTCTCGTCACAGTAGACCGGTCTCGTCATGCGGATGCGGGTTCGGAAGAACTCGACCGGAAGTCGTCGATGTGGTCGTAGTAGTATGCGAGTGCCCTGTGGACATCTGCGAGCGTAAGGTCCGGGTAGAGCTGTGTGAGTTCATCCGGTTCGTAGCCGCTGTGCTCGTACGCGACAGCGATGTCTTTCACACGGATACCCGTCCCTTTGACCGTCGGCGCACCGTCACTGTGTTCGCTGTCCCGGACGATTCCCATACGAGAGTATAGCATCGATGGCGACTTGAAACGTGAGGGTAGGGAGTTCAAGCCCGTGTAACCGACAGCCCACGGTCCCTCGACTGAGGTCACGTCAGCACCGTTATTACCGTCGGTCGATAAGCCCCGTTCAGACTCAGATGGACGGCGACATCGGAATGCGAAACCGCTCACTCGAGGTATCTCAGACATGACTTCTACCGACTGGACGGAGAAGTATCGTCCGACGACGCTGTCGGAGGTACGCGGCAACGACAAAGCCCGCGACGAGTTCGAGGAGTGGGCCGACACGTGGGACGACCACCGGGAACCGGTCGTCCTGCACGGGAGTCCCGGTGTCGGCAAGACGAGCGCCGCACACGCGCTGGCCGCCGACAAGGGGTGGGAGACGGTGGAGTTGAACGCCTCGGACCAGCGGACGGCGGACGTCATCGAGCGCTTCGCGGGCCGGGCGGCGATGAACACCACGCTCGCGGGTGCCGCCGACGCCGGGACCCGCGGGCGACGTGACCGCGGCCGCCAGCTCGTCATCCTCGATGAGGCGGACAACATCCACTACCAGCAGGACTACGGCGGCAAGCAGGCCGTCACGAAGCTCCTGAAGGAGGCGAACCAGCCCGTCGTGCTCATCGCGAACGCGTACTACGACATGTCGCGGGGGATGCGGAACGCCTGCCGTGAAATCGAGTTCACGGACGTCTCCGCGCGCTCCATCGTCCCGGCGCTCCGCCACATCTGTCGGCAGGAGGGCGTCGAGTTCGAGGAGGCCGCGCTCGAGGCCATCGCCGAGACGAACGACGGCGACCTCCGCTCTGCGGTGAGAGACCTGCAGAGTTCGGTCGGCGGGAAGTCCTCGCTCACGGTCGACGACGTGACGACCGGTGGGAGGGACCGCACCGTGAACATCTTCGGCTTCCTCGACAGCGTCCTCAAGGAGTCCGAATCCGCCCAGGAGGCGCTGCGAACGGCGTACGACACCGACGAGACCCCGGACGACCTCACCTCGTGGGTCGAGGACAAGGTGTCGATGGTGTACGAGGGTGAGGAACTCGCCCGGGCGTACGACCACCTCGCGAGCGCGGACCGGTGGCTGGGACGCACCTACGCGACGCAGAACTACCGCTACTGGCGGTACGTGACCGACAACGTCTCGGCAGGCGTCGCCGCCTCGCGCGACCAGACTCAGGGGGGCTGGACCCGCTACGGCGGCGCGCCCTGGCGGTCGACCAAGGACGCGACCCGCGACGCGGTCACGTCGCGCATCGCCGAGTCGTCGGGGGTCAGCATCGCCACCGCCCGCCGGGAGATCCTCCCGTTCCTGCAGGCGATGACCCACCACTGCAAGCCGCGCGACCTCACCGTGGCGATGACGGGGTGGTACGACTTCGACGAGAGCCACGTCTCGTACGTGACGGGGAGCGGCGAGTCGACGAACAAGGTCGAGTCCATCGTCGAGGACGCCAGAGCGCGCCGCGAGGAACTGGTCGAGGCGCACGCCGGTGACGCGTTCGCGGCCGACGCACGCGACGCCCACGGGGAGGACGAGGAGTCGGCCGGGAACGGGGAGGAGGACGAGACGGCAGAGACGACCCTCGACGAACTCGGCGACACGGGCGACGAGAGCGACGGCGACGGCGACGGTGACGGCACCGCAGACGGCGACGGACGCGACGACGGCCAGTCCGGCCTCTTCGATTTTACATAACCGACACGGGACCGTCCGGATTCGAATAGGTTCTCCGTCTACTCCCGCGTTTCCGACCGTTTCGATATTCCTCGCGGGTGACGCACCATTTATCTATGTCGGTCGTCTAGAGGTATTAATTCATGAGTGAGGGGGGATTCCTCTGGGGGACCGCCGCGGAGGGAGCGGAGTCGCCGGTCGACGTGCTCGTCGCCGATGACGACGACGCGATGCGTGAGACGACCATCAAACTGCTCGAAGCCACCCTCGAGAACGCCGTCATCCGCGGGTACCCGTCGGCACAGGGCGTCCTCGACGCACTGGACGAGGGCGTCTCGGTCGACTGTATCGTCTCCGACTACGAGATGCCCGAGATGAGCGGACTGGAACTCCTCGAGGCGGTCCGGGAGACGGACCCCGACGTCCCGTTCATCATCTACACGGGTCACGGGAACGAGGACGTCGCGAGCGACGCCATCTCGGCGGGCGTCACCGACTACGTCCGCAAGTCGACCACCGGTGGCCACCAGATACTGGCCAACCGCATCGAGGCGGCCGTGGCGCGACGCCGTGCGGAGGCCGAACGCGAACTCCAGGCGCTGGCGATGTCGACCGTCGAGGAGGGCATCGCGGTGGTCGGCAGCGACGGGCGGTTCGTCGAGGTGAACCGCGCGTACGCGGAGACGTACGGGTACGACCGGGAGGAACTCGTCGGCGAGTCGTGGGAGCGGGTCAACCCGCCCGCGGAGAACGAACGGATGCATCTACAGATCCTCCCCGCGCTCGAAGAGAAGGGAACCTGGCGCGGGGAGTCCGTCGGCCTCCGCAAGGACGGGTCGACGTTCGTGAAGTCGAAGTCGCTGACGAAGCTCCACACTGGCGGGTTCGTCTGTGCGGTCAGGGACGTGACCGAGCAGCGCGAGGCCGAGGACGCCCTCCGCGAGCAGAACGAACGCCTCCGGGAGTTCGCACGACTGGTCTCGCACGACCTGCGCAACCCACTGAACGTGGCCGAGGGCTACCTCACCGTCGTCGAGGAGTCCGTCGGTGAGGAGCTACAGGACGACGTCGACCGGATCAAGACCGCCCACGACCGGATGCGCCGACTCATCGACGACATGCTCCGCCTCGCGCGCGAGGGCCGACTGGTCGACAACCCCGAGCCGATACCGCTCGAAGAGGTCGTCGAGACGGCGGCGCTCACGGTCGGCCTCACGAGCGAGGGCACCTGCGTCGTCGAGGCCGACCTCCCGTCGGTGTACGCGGACGAAGAGCGCCTGAGCGCGCTGTTCGAGAACCTCTTCGGCAACGCACTCGAACACGCCGGACCCGACCCGACCGTCCGCGTCGGACCCCTCTCCGACGACCACGGCGTCTGTGGCTTCTTCGTCGAAGACGACGGTCCGGGCATCCCGGAGAACCGTCACGTCAAGGTGTTCGAGTCCGGATTCACCACGAACCGCTCGGGGACCGGGTTCGGACTGGCCATCGTCAAGCGCATCACGACCGCCCACGGCTGGACCGTCTCCGTCCGCAACGGCCGGGACGGGGGCGCACGGTTCGAGTTCCGGGGTGTCGACGTCGTCGACGACGCGGCGCACGAACCGCCGAAGGCTGAACACCGGGACGTCGAACCCGAACCCGGGGCCGAGGCCGACGACGAGAGCGACGCGGAGACGGAGTCGGACGCCGAGACGGAGACCGACGTGGACGCGGAGGCCGGGGTCGACGCCGAGACGGGGACGGACGCCGTCGCCGACGGCGGAGACGACGAGAAGGGCGAGGGGTAGCCGCGCGGACGACGAGGCGTGAGCGACCACCCCGGGTGATTTTGTCGCGGCCCGCGAACGGCCGCCATGCGCGCCTGCGTCCTCACCGAGTACGGCGAGCCGTTGTCCATTCGCTCCGTCGACGACCCGAGTCCGACGCCCGACGGTGTCGTGGTCAGGGTGGAAGCCTGTGGCATCTGCCGGAGCGACTGGCACGCCTGGCAGGGCCACGGTGAGTGGGCCGACGACCGGGTGTCGCGCGGCCAGATACTCGGCCACGAACCCGCCGGAACCGTCGTCGAGACCGGCGAACGAGTCCACGCCTACGAAGTCGGAGACCGGGTCGCGGTGCCGTTCAACCTCGGCGACGGCTCCTGCCCGCGGTGTCTCTCCGGACACGGGAACCGCTGTGTCGACGGGAGCGCGCTCGGTTTCTCGAGCGACGCGCCGGGCGCGTTCGCCGAACGGGTCCACGTCCCTCACGCCGAGTACAACCTGCTCGCGCTGCCCGACGGCGTCGACCCGGTCGACGTCGCGGCGCTCGGCTGTCGGTTCATGACGGCGTACCACGCGCTGGCGCACCGCGTGTCGCCGGAACCGGGGTCGTGGGTCGCGGTCCACGGCTGTGGCGGTGTCGGCCTCTCGGCGCTCTCCGTCGCCCGGGCGGCCGGTCACCGGACCGTCGCCGTCGACATCCGCGAGGAGGCGCTCGCGCTCGCCGGCGACGTCGGCGCGACGGTCACCGTCGACGCGACTGCGGAGTGTGTCGTCGACCGAATCCACGAGGTGACGGGCGAGGGGGCCGACGTCTCGCTCGACGCGCTCGGCCGGGCGGAGACGTGCCGGAACTCCGTCCGCTGTGTCCGACCCGGCGGCACGCACGTCCAGGTCGGCCTCACCACTGACGCGGAGCGCGGGGAGGTGTCACTGCCCACCGACTGGATGACCCGGTGGGAGGTGTCGTTCGTCGGGTCCCGGGGGATGCCGCCGACGCGGTACGACGAACTGTTCGGCCTCGTCGAGAGCGGCGCCGTCTCACCGGAGACGCTCGTCACGCGCGAAGTCGCGCTCGACGACGTGTCGGACCGACTGGCGGCGATGACCGACTACGGGACGGTCGGCGTCGAAGTCGTCACGACGTTCTGAGGTGGTCGGCCAGTCGCCCGGCGACGAAGACGACCGGGAGGAACAGCAGGAGGCCGACGGCGGCCGTCACCCCGGCCGTCGTGGGAGTGAGCAGGCCCGCGTCGAGCAGTCGCCAGTAGACGAAGGCGACTGTCGGGACGACGAGAGAGGCGGCCGTGACGACGCCCGGAACGTAGCCACGAAAGACGGCCGCCTGGGCGACGTGGACGGGTCCGTGGAGACCGTAACCGCCGAGACAGACCGCGAAGACGAGGAGACCGACCCCTCTCGGGTCGGTGACGCCGGCGACGGTGCCGCCGAGCAGGAAGAGGCCGACGAGCGTCGCGGCGACGGCGAACGTCCCGCGGGAGTCGGGGAACGCCGCGACGAGCCGTCGGGTCACCGACGACCAGCGGGCGGCGCGTCGCAGTGCGGACTCGTTCCGTCGCCGCCACGCGGGGAGCGCGAGGAGTTCCTCGACGTCGTGTACGACCCACGAGACGGGGACCAGCCAGAAGACGAACACGTCGGGCATCGTGCCTCTCTCGTCGTGGCCGTCGAAAGCCGTGTCGGTGGAGTCGGCGGTTCGAGGACGGGGCGGAGGTACGGACAGGAACGAGGTTTCGGTGGGTCGTCGATGCAGGAGAAGTCCGGTGGAGAGCCGGTGAGTCAGCGGCCATGGCGCGACGCGTTATCCGGCGCCGGCGCCGTGGGCCAGGCCGGCAGCGACCCACCAGTTCATGAAGCCGTCGCGGCGGGTGGTCGTCGAGTCGGTACGTCGGGTCTGGGTCTGGGAGTCGTTTCGGTTCATCTTGTCCTCGTCCAGAGAGACGGGGAACGAGGAGATAAAACTTATCAATTTTCTTAACAATAGCCGTTGTAACACACGTCTATCGGGGGTGACAGGTCGAGGTTCGAGAACAGGAGTGGCGAAGAGCGTGGCTCTCGAACGGTGTGAGGGCTTCGTTACTTCGTCCGGAGGACGGACACCCCCATCGATCGGCGGGTCACGCACGGTCGATACGTTCGACGACGATTCGGTCCGCGCTGACGTCCTCGGCGAGCGCGTTCTCGCCGCCGACGGTCAGCGTGCCGTCCTCCGTCTCGACGACGAGCGTCGCCTGTGCGGCGAGCTGGACGAGCGACGGCGCGTCGACGCCGTCCCCCTCGTGACCGACGTAGTCGACGTCGGCGACGGTGCCGGAGACGGTCCGGTGGCGCCCGGTCCTGACGCTGTAGCCCTCGACGCGGACGTGGACCGTGGCACCGTCGTGGACGAGGTCCTCGAGGTAGCGGACCGCGTCGGTGATTTCGACGAACGCGAACGGTGGGGTGCCCCGCGGGTCGGCGTGGATGGGGTCGTACACCTCCCAGCAGCTCGTGAGGAAGAACCAGTGGAAGACGAACGCCGTCGCGCGGTCGTCGACGAGGACGCCGTACTCGTCCATCGAACGACCCTTCGGCGAGAAGCTCACACGCTGGCGGTCCGTGAGGATCAGAAACGGCTTGGGGAAACTGAGCCGCCGCACCTCGGTACAAACTCCCTCGAACGCCTCGGCGTCGGGGAGAGTGTCGCCGTCCGGCGCGTACAGCGACACCTGGACGTAGACACCGCGCTCGTAGGCCTCTGCGAGCGTCTCTTCCAGCACGTGGTACTGGTCGAGCGACAGGACGGCTTGGACGTGTCGCTCGGCCACCTCGACGTCGCGTCTCGCCTGCCGGAAGACGGTGTCGAACTGGGTGACGAGCGTGAGGTCGCTCTCGCGGGTCGCCGGCGTCCGGTAACGTTCTTCGATTTCGTCCAGCGCCGACTCCAGTCGGGTGAGTCGCTCGCGGAGCGGTTCGAGGTCCGCGGGGTCGACCGCCTGAGCGTAGAGGCGGTCCTGTTCGTACGTGGTGACGTACCCCGCGGCTTCGAGGTCACGGAGGACGTCGTAGATGCGGGGCCGGGGGACGCCGCTCATCTCTGCGAGGTCGCCCGCCGACACCGACCCGGCCGAGAGCAGCGTGACGTACGCCTCGGCCTGGTAGGGCGAGAGCCCCGCCTCTTCGAGCGTCGCGGTGAGTTCGTCGCGCTCCATACGGCACGCTCGCCGTGAGCCCACGTAGGCGTACCGCCGGGGTGGAGACCGTCAGCGGACGGTGAGGGTCTCGCCGCAGTCGGGGCAGACGAGACGGCGGCGGGCGCTGTCGTGCTCGACGCGCCACTCGTCGAGGGGGGCCTCCCGACCGCACGGACAGAACAGGAGCGCCTTCGGTCGGTCGGCGGCGATGGAGGGCGAACCGCGGTACTGGCTTCCGTCGGGGCGTTCGGACGCCGGTGCGAGTGTCATCACCGAGGAGGAGCGGAGCCGACGGTATAAGCCTTCTTGCTCGAATATCAATCGTGAACAGAAGTTCGGGAGGGTCCGCCCGGCACCCGGTCAGAGCATCCGGGAGAGGAACCGCTTCGCGCGCTCGGTCTCGGGGTTCTCGAAGAACGTCGCGGGCACGGCGCTCTCGATTATCTCCCCGTCGGCCATGAGAACGATGCGGTCGCCCACCTCGCGGGCGAACCCCATCTCGTGGGTGACGACCATCATCGTCATCCCCTCGTCCGCGAGGTCACGCATGACGCCGAGCACCTCGCCGACGAGTTCGGGGTCGAGCGCGCTGGTCACCTCGTCGAACAGCATCACGCGGGGGTCCATCGCGAGGGCGCGAGCGATGGCGACGCGCTGTTGCTGGCCGCCGGAGAGTTGATTCGGGTACGATTTCTTCTGGTCGCCGAGGCCGACCCGGTCGAGCAACCGGTCGGCCCGGTCGCGGGCGGTGTTCCTGTCGACGCCGCGGACCTTCCGCGGCGCGAGCGTGACGTTCTCCAGTGCGGTCTTGTGTGGGAAGAGGTTGAACGACTGGAACACCATTCCGATGCGCTGGCGGAGGCGGTCGACGTCGGCGTCGGGTGCCGAGATGGACTGCCCCTCCAGCCGAATCTCTCCGCCCTGTATCTCCTCGAGTCGGTTGGCGCACCGAAGCAGGGTGGATTTGCCCGACCCCGAGGGGCCGATGACGACGGTGACGTCGCCCTCGTCGATGTCGAGCGAGACGTCTTTGAGGACGTGCGTCTCGCCGAAGTACTTGTCCACCGAGTCGAACTCGAGGAGCGCGTGACGGGTGCTCACTGGCTGTCACCTCCCCAGTCGGAGCGTTCTTCCAGGTAGCTGACGACGTAACCCAGCGGCAGGGTGATACCGAGGTACGCCACCGCGGTCAGGACGATTGGCGTCCACGGGTCGAACGTCGCGCTGTTGACGCTCCGGAAGACGCTGATAATCTCGGGGACGGCGATGACCGTGAGGAGCGAGGTGTCCTTCACGAGGATGACCTGGTCGTTACCGATAGCGGCCAGCGCGTTGCGCCACGCCTGCGGCAGCACGACTTCGCGCATCCCCTGGGTGTACGACATCCCGAGCGAACGGGCCGCCTCCAGCTGGCCGTCCGGGACGGCACCGATGCCTCCGCGGATCGCCTCGCCGGTGTACGCGGCGTGGTTGAGCGTCAACGCGATGATGGCCGCCGGGAGCTCCCAGTTCTGGATGGGGAACGTCCCCGTCCACAGCGCCGGGATGCCGAAGTAGACGATGATGATCTGGAACAGGAGCGGCGTGCCCCGGAAGAACTGGACGTACCCCTTCGCGACGGTTCCGGTCGGGACGGTGTCCGAGACGCGCATGAAGCCGACGAACACCCCCGCGAACACCGAGAGCACGCTCCCCGCGACGAAGATTTGGAGCACCAGAAGGTACGCGTCGACGAAGCGCGGGAAGATGGTCACCATCAGGTCGAAGCTCACTTTGGCGTAGACGATGTACCCGATGAGACCGACCACGACGAGCGTGAAGAGACTCGACACCGCGATTCCGGCGTACTTCAGCGTCCGGTCGTTGATAACCGACTCGTCGACCCGCTCCTCCGCCGGGCGCGAGTCAGTCGAGTATGATTCAGCCATTGGTAAGGTGTGACAGTGTGACGTGAAAAGTCAGCCGGTTCCGCGGTTATCCAGCGAAGTAGTTGGAGTAAATCTCCTCGTACGTGCCGTTCTCGCGGATGGCCGCGAGCGCCTCGTTGACGCGCTCGCGGAAGGCGTCGTCGTCCTCGCGGAACGCGATGCCGTAGTTCTCCACGGTCAGCGTGAGATACGGCGGGGCGTTCTCACCCTGCTCGGCTGCGGCACCCTCCCCCTCGACGAAGCGGACGCCGTCCTGGTTGTTGACGAACTCGGCGTTGACCGTGTTGTCGTTGATGACGGCGTCGACCTGCCCGTTCGTGAGCGCGTCGAACGCGCCCGTGATCTGGTCGTACTCCTTCAGCTGGAGGTCGCCGTCGAACTCCTCTTTCAGTCCCTCGGCCGCGCCGAGGCCCGTCGTGCCCTTCTGGACGCCGACGGCGATGCCCCGAAGGTCTTCCTTCGAGGAGATGTCGGAGTCCTCACGGACGATGATGGTCTGGTACGCCGTGAAGTACGGGTCCGAGAAGTCGACCTGCTCGTCGCGCTCCTCGTTGATAGTCATCGCGGACATGATGACGCGGAAGTTCCCGTTGTTCAGCGAGGGGATGATGGTGTCGAACGAAGTCTTCTTGAACTCGTAGCTGACGCCGAGTTGCTCCTCGAACACTGCCTGGGCGATTTCGACGTCGAACCCCTTCAGTTCGCCGGCGGCCGTCTCGTACTCGAAGGGCCGGTAGGGGATGTCCGAACCGATGACGACGTTCGAGGGGACGACCGACTCCGTGGTCGCGGCTTCGGTCTCCTCGCCGCCCTCGCTCCCGCCTGATTCGGTGCTCTCACCTGACTCGGTACTCCCACCCGACTCGGTGCTTCCGCCGCTCTCTCCACCGGAACTACTGTCTCCTCCACCACCGGTACAGCCGGCCAGACCGAGGCCAGCGACCGCTGCGGAACTGAGCTTGATGTACTGGCGTCGTTCCATGTTCAACCGCAAGCGACGGGACACATTTAACACTTATCAGACGCGATTGCACGGTCCACCGGAACATAATACGCGAGCAGACTGTACAATCGGCCTATTACACCGACCCGCAGAGCGGCGGGTAGGCGGGACGGCCGGGAGTCAGTCGCCGGAGACGCCGGGGGACTCCCGCCGGACGGGAGTGTCCTGGCGGCGGAGCGCCCAGACGACGCCGCCGACGAGGAGACTCACGAAGACGAAGAGCAGGGTGTTGACCGCCCGCCAGGTGGCCGTGTAGAAGACGAGATCACGCCCGAGGAGGAGTGCGCCGAACGTCGCCGCCAGCGCGGCCGAGAGGGGGAAGCGCAGGCGGGACGCGGACGTCGCTCCGAGCCACGCCACCGCGGCGACGAGCGACGCGAACAGCGCGAGCGCCGCGCCGTAGAAGGCGGCCTGTGCGGCCGGCGAGTACGGTACGAGCGTGAACACGCGGGAGAGCGCGACGGAGACCGGAACGAGACCGAGGGCGACGAGACACGCGAGTCGGACCCGGTCGAGCGCCGGTCTGGTCCACCGCCCCGCGTAGGCGCGGAGCGTCGTCACCACGAGACCGGTGAAGATAGTGAGCGCGACGACCAGGTGTGCACCCTGTGTCGAGGGGGCGTAGCCGCCCGGGATGAGACCGTTCAGCGTCACGGTGACGGCCCCGATAGACACCTGGAGGGGGAGGAGAACGACGGCGACGGCCGAGGCGGTCTTGGTCTTGCGGTCGTCGCCCGAGAAGGCCCAGAGGGCCGTCCCGAGGATGAAGAAGCCCGCGATCATCGCGACCAGGCGGTGGAACCACTCGATGAACGAGGGGATGGTCTGGGGGAGGAGGCCGTTGTCGCACAGCGGCCACTGGGCCGAGCAGGCCAGCCCCGAACCGGTCGCAGCGGTGTAGACCCCGAGCATCATGAGTGTCAACACGAGGCCCGTGGTGAACGCCGCGAACCGCCTGAAGGACAGCCACGAGGGACGGTACGTGCTCATGCGTCGAAGGTCGGGACCGTTCGTACTTATGCCTGACTCTGTGCGTCGCGAGCGGTGTGTCCCTCGCCGTCACCGCCTCGCCCTGTCGCTCGTCCGGGGCTCACCGTCGGACGAGGGGTCGGCCGGCAGACGACCGGCCGATTCATTACGCGGGGGTGACGACGCCTGGCTATGACGACGCCGACCGAGGCCGACCGCGAGACGAAGGTGGCGCGGGTCGACGAGTATCGGCGCGCGAACGACCTCGAAGCCGTCTGGTTCGCTCGACCCGACTCGTTCGCCTGGCTCACCGGTGGCGGCGACAACGTCGTCGACCGAGCGGCGGCACGGGGCGTGGGGGCCGTCGGGTACGACGGGAGTACCCTCCGGGTCGTGACCGACACCATCGAGGCCGCTCGCCTCGTGGACGAGGAACTCCCCGAGGCGTTCGCGGTGGAGTCGTACGACTGGTTCTCGGGGTCGCTCGCCGACGCCCTCCGCGAGGCGTCGCCGACGCCCGCAGCCGCCGATTTCGACGTGCCGGGGTTCGAAACGGTCGACCCCATCGACCTCCGACAACCGCTCACCGACGCAGACGTCGACCGCTACCGGGCGCTGGGCCACGAAGCGGCGACGGCAGTCGAGCGGGTCTGTCGCGAACTCGAACCCGACGACACCGAACGGGAGGTGGCGACGGCGCTCGGCGTGGCACTCGGGGCACGGGGAATCGAGACACCCGTCGTCCTCGTCGGCGGCGCGGAGCGCGCGACGCGGTACCGCCACTACACCCCGACCGAGGCGCGCCTGGGCGACTACGCGCTCGTGTCGGTCACTGCCGAGCGGGGGGGCCTCCACGCGAGTCTGACGCGGACCGTCGCGTTCGACCCGCCGGAGTGGCTGACGGAGCGACACACAGCGGCGGCCCGGGTCGAGATGTCGGCGCTCGAAGCGACCCGGGTCGCCGCGACGAACGCCGGCCGCGCCGGCAACGTCTTCGCCGACGTCCAGGACGCGTACGAGAAGGTGGGGTGGGCCGGCGAGTGGCGCAACCACCACCAGGGCGGGGCCGCCGGATTCGCCGGCCGGGAGTGGATCGCCACGCCGGACCACGAGGCGAAGGTGTACGAGCCGATGGCGTACGCGTGGAACCCCACGGTGCAGGGCGCGAAGAGCGAGGACACGGTCCTCGTCACGAGCGGCGGCTTCGAGACGTTGACCGAGACGGGAGAGTGGCCGACACTCGAAGTCGAGTCCGCGTGGGGGTCGACGAGCCTGGAACGTCACGACGTCTACTGGGACTGAGGGCCGGACGGCACGCCGGAACCACGCCGGAAGTTCGACGTCCGTCGAACGGCGAAATCGACAGACAGGAGTATCTATTTACGTATCCGGGTTAACCACCGCGTCATGGGATTAGACGACGACGCGCGGGAGTACCATCGGCAGGACCCGCCCGGGAAGATCGAGATAGCCACGACCAAGCCGACCAACACCCAGCGCGACCTCTCGCTGGCCTACTCGCCGGGGGTGGCCGCCCCGTGTCTCGACATCGACGAGGACGCGACCCGGGCGTACGAGTACACGGCGAAGGGGAACCTCGTCGGCGTCGTCTCGAACGGCTCCGCCGTGCTGGGGCTGGGTGACATCGGCGCGCAGGCGTCGAAACCCGTCATGGAGGGGAAGGGCGTCCTGTTCAAACGCTTCGCCGACATCGACGTGTTCGACGTCGAACTCGACCTCACGGACCCCGAGGATATGGTCAACGCGGTGTCGGCGATGGAGCCGACGTTCGGCGGCATCAACCTGGAGGACATCAAGGCGCCGGAGTGTTTCGAGATCGAGCGACGCCTCAGAGAAGAGATGTCCATCCCCGTGTTCCACGACGACCAGCACGGCACCGCCATCATCTCGGGCGCCGCGCTGGTGAACGCCGCGGAACTCGTCGACAAGGCCCTCACCGACCTGAAGATCGTCTTCTCCGGAGCCGGAGCGTCTGCCATCGCGACGGCGCGTTTCTACGAGTCGCTGGGGGCGAGTCACGAGAACATCCTGATGTGTGACTCGACCGGTATCATCACCGCCGACCGGGCGGACGACGTCAACGAGTTCAAGCGCGAGTACGCACAGGACGTCCCCGACGGGAGCCTCGCCGACGCGCTGGAGGACGCGGACGTGTTCGTCGGCCTCTCCGTCGGTGGCATCGTCTCCCAGGAGATGGTGCAGGCGATGGCCGACAACCCCATCGTCTTCGCGATGGCGAACCCCGACCCCGAAATCGCCTACGAGGACGCCAAGGAGGCCAGAGACGACACGGTCATCATGGCCACCGGCCGGTCGGACTATCCGAACCAGGTGAACAACGTGCTCGGCTTCCCGTTCATCTTCCGCGGCGCACTCGACGTGCGGGCGACGGAAATAAACGAGGAGATGAAGCTCGCGGCCGCCCGGGCGCTCGCCGAGTTGGCGCGACAGGACGTCCCCGACGCCGTCGTGAAGGCCTACGGCGACCAGCCGCTGCAGTTCGGTCCCGAGTACGTCATCCCGAAGCCGCTGGACCCGCGGGTGCTGTTCGAAGTCGCGCCGGCGGTGGCGGAGGCGGCAATCGAGTCGGGCGCGGCCCGGAGCGAACTGGACAAGCAGCAGTACGTCGAGCGACTGGAGGCGCGTCTCGGCAAGTCCCGCGAGATGATGCGGGTCGTGCTCAACAAGGCGAAGTCCGACCCGAAGGTGGTCGCCCTCGCCGAGGGCACGGACGAGAAGATGATTCGCGCGGCCTACCAGCTCGAGGAGCAGGGCATCGCCCGCCCGGTCCTCATCGGCCGCGAGGAGCGCATCCAGCGGACTGCGAAGCGGCTCGGCCTGGAGTTCGAGCCGACGGTGGCGGACCCCCGCGAGGGCGACTGGGAGCATTACGCGGACCGGCTGTACGAACTCCGCCAGCGGAAGGGGCTGACGCGGTCGGAGGCGGCCGAACTCATCCGCCGCGACAGCAACTACTTCGCGAGCGTGATGGTCGAGGAGGGCGACGCCGACGCGATGCTGACCGGCCTGACCCACCACTACCCCTCGGCGCTCCGCCCGCCGCTGCAGGTCATCGGGACCGCCGAGGACGCCGACTACGCCGCCGGGGTGTACATGCTCACCTTCCGCAACCGGGTCATCTTCGCCGCCGACACGACGGTGAACCTCGACCCGACGGCGG